>CALVHJ010000030.1 GCA_944327425.1 uncultured Bacilli bacterium | reverse complement strand
ATTTCAAGAGGAGGTTTGCTTTTTATTTTAGAAATTTAATTGTTAGGTTGCGGACAACGTCTGCCGTATGCTATAATAAGAGAAAAAAGGTGTTTATATGAAAAAAGAAACAATAGGTGGAGTAATTTATAATGCAAGAAAAAGAAAGAATCTAAAACAAGAAGAGGTAGCTAAACATTTACATGTGTCTCGTCAAAGTATAAGCGGATGGGAAAATGATAAATTTTTACCTGATATTAGTATAATTGAAGAATTATGCAAATATTTAGATATTGATTCAAAAACTATGTTACAACTAATGAAATATAATAACGACGAAACAACAGAGACTCAAAAAAAACATAGCAAAGTATTAAAAATAATAATTTTACTACTAATAATTATATTTATTTCTTTTGCTTTTATTTTCACATTATCTAGCATTAATAAATTTACAGTTTATACCATATCTTTAGATACAGAAGATTTTTCTACTTCTAACGGCATATTCATAGCATCAAAAATTGAAAACTATTTTCAATTAGGCAACATCACTCCCCATTTAGAAGGCATAAATATTTATGATTGCCAAATTAAAATATATACTATAATAGATAATACTGAAAAAATAATAATTGAAACTACTTATGATGATAATATAGTTTTAACTGAAAATTATGGGTATAATGAATATTTTAATGATATAAATAAAGAAATAGAAAATATGTATATAGATATAATATATAATAATGGCACAGATATTGTCATTAGTACATATAAATTAGACTTTGAACCTATTATTAAAAGCGATAAAATTTTCTATTTAAAAAATAAAAATCCTGAGAAAGAAAACAAAAATAATAAGGAAATATATATTAACACCAAAAAATTAGAAACAAATAATTATGTATTAGAAGAAGATATATATACTAAAAAAGATGAAAACACAGAATATAGCTATATTCCTTATACTCATACTTTGACTATAACTAGTGATCATAATAATGAATTGAAATATATAGAATATAATTTAAATTATAAGATAATTGAAGCTAGCATATTTAATAAAATTAATGGCGAATACACCACAAAATTTTCTTATAACTTAAATAACAATAAATTAGAATGTTTAATTGGAACATGTCATGATAATTATGAAGAAATGATAACCCAAGTAAAAAAAGAATTAACTAAAATGATGAACTAAAAACTCATCATTTTTTAAAATGCAAGTGAAAAAATGACAAATGCAAGTTATACTTGCTTTACAAATATTCTCTAAATCGTTTATAGTTCTTATATCAAGAGGAAATGGCGGGTGATAAATGATCAAAAAAATAAAAAAATAAAGGGGAAAAATGGAAATTAGAGAGGGAAGAAAATGAAAAAATTAGTTATACTATTAGGTATTTTATGCTTAATACCTTTAAATGTAAATGCTGAAGAACAAATTGAAATAACTTTTGAAAATAACATTTATATTAATCAAAACAAAGTTGAAATGACAAAAGAAGAGGTTGATAACTTAAGAAATTTGGCTTTTAGCAATGAGCAAATAGCATTAATGGATCAAACAGAATTTGATATGAATAAAGATTTGGTTGGAGAAATAGTGTCAAGTGATACTCTATATATTAAGTCTACATATTTTAATTCTGACAAGCCTTTATTATCAATTATGAACTGGGCCAGTAAAGCCAATGTAACTGTTGAAAAAAACGAAACAAATTATAGCGACTATGTATTGCATGAATATATAAGCGAGAATGAATATAATAATAAAAGTTCAATACCAGGAATATCATTATATGCAGTTGTAGGAGATCCTGTTTCTACCAACATGAAAAGACTTACCACAGACATAATAAAAGTAAATTATAATGGTAGTACCCACTATAGATATAGAAATGATTTACATTACAAAAACATGCCAAGTGTAAGAAGTAATGATTTATTTGGTATAAGAATAGATGATTCTCATGTAAGTGTTATTCCAGGAACAGAATATGCAAAGTTAAACTATTCTGTTAATATGGAATGTGCCGGAGTAAGTTCATACGAAAGTAATACGTATTCAAGTAGTTACTCTGGCTGGAAAAAATCATCAACAGGATATGCTTTAACAATGCCATTACCAAAAGATAAACCTTGTGCTGTTTCATATCCGCCTATCACTGGTACTAATGAAGTTGATGCTATTGATATTTACATGTACTTTACGGTTCAAAAGAAGGACTATGATCCAATAAAGACTTTAAATGCTTATGGTTCATATCAACATTCGACAAAAACTGTTTCTTTTAATGCAAGTTTAGAATTTAGTATTGGCGTCGGCGGACTTGGAGGCGTATTTATATTATCTCCAAATATAGAAGAAAAATATGACGGAATGCGTGGTACTCATGTAGCATTAAATAATGTCAATTGGTGAGTGTTTATGAAAACAACGACAGTAGTCTATATACTAAGAATTGTTGCCTGTATAATCATTCTTATGTATTTTATAATATACATAAAATGTTATTTATGGGACATTAGAAATGATTATAAAAGTATGTTAAAGTGTATTTTACAAATGCAAACGATAGGTTTTTCAAGCACTTTATTTGGTATATCATTTTTATTAAAGAAAAAGAAAAAGTAAAATTAAAAGGAGTTAACAAACTTCTTTTTTCATAAAAAAACTAAATCAAAAATTAATGATAATAGTAAATTTTAATGTATAAATGAATATGCAAGTGAAAAAATGACAAATGCAAGTTATACTTGCTTTACAAATATTCTCTAAATCGTTTATAGTTTTTGTAGAAAGGAGAATATTGTGAAAAAAATTATATTTATAGCTATTGCTTTCTTAGTGTTTATTCCTAAAGGTTATGCTCAAGAAATAGCGGAAGAAACAAAATTTTTTAAAACAACTATAAGTGGTGACGGAAAATATTTTTACACAACAGAGGTAAGTGAAGAAGAATATAATAATGTTACAGAAGAAGTTTTAACTAGAAGTTATGTTGAAACCCAATATAAAAAGCTTAGCATCACTAAAACTAGTTCATATGCCAATTTAACTGTAGAATGGAAAGTATTACCCTCATGTAGATCTTTTGATGTAATAGCAATAAGAGGAGAGGGTGTAACATTTACTGCTTCATCTCTATCGGGTGAGCAATTATATGTTAAAAATAATACATCCGATATAGTTAATTATACTTATACTAGTAATAATACCAAAATATTTAGTACAGGTGCAGGAATATCTATGAATTTAGTAGATGATGCAACATCGTATACTTTAAAGCTTCGTATAATCTACAATAAAACAGGAAATAACCCTAAGATTTTTGGCTCATATCAACATACTCAAACCAATTTAACTTTATCTCAATCTAAAAATTATACTTTAAGTTCAAGTGGATATGGTAAAGTCATTAATTTTGCGAGTTCAGTAAAATCCTACTATGATAATATGCCTGGTGTAAGTCTGAGTTTATAAATACATTTTTAAAACACAGATTAGTCACTTGAATAAATGTCGAAAAAAGAACTTATAATTATTATTTACTAGATGTTTTAATACGAAACTTAGGCAATAAATCTTTTAAGATTTATTATAGATTTAAGGAGAGGAGGTGGCAAAATGAAAAAGTTTAACATCATAGCACTATCATTACTTGCGTTTTTCATGTTAGGTACAATTGTGTACGCTAGTTCTCAAGGAGTATATGTTAATTATGTATTAGATTTAGGGGAATATGCCGAAACACCAGAAATAAATTTTGCTAAAAGTTATAATTCTACTATAAAATTAACAAACAATACTAGAGCAGTAGATGCAGAAATGGGCCTTAGTATTTCAAGAAAAAAATGGTTTAATTATACTTTAGAAACTAGAAGAGATATTTGGGTTAAAGACAAAGATGAAGTAAGTTACACTTATGTAACACCTTCTAAAGATACCTATAAAGGTACCGTAGTATTTAATGCTAATAGAAATACTGCATATGCTTCTACAATGCGAGGAAAAACAGAATTATATTAGAATCTAAAAAAATAGATTTAATATCTATTTTTTTAGTCTTTCATATGTTAAAATTATTAAAAGGAGAGTAACAAAATGAATTTAGAAAATATTACTAAAATATATCAAACTAAAGAAAGAGAAATTACCGCTTTAAATAACATTAACTATACTTTTTCTAAAGGTAAATTTTATGCAATTATGGGTCACTCCGGAAGTGGTAAATCAACTCTTATAAGTATCATGGGTTTAATTGAACCTTATACAAGTGGCAAATATTATATTAATGGTAAAGATACTAGTAAATTAAATGATCAAGAACTATCTTATTTAAGAATGAAATACTTTGGCTTCATCTTTCAAGATTATTATTTAGATGAACACTTAAATGCTTATGAAAACGTTATTCTTCCTATGCTTATCAATAAAGAAATATCCAAAAAGTATCGTAAAGATAAAGCTTTATCTTTACTATCTAAAGTAGGTTTAAAAGAAAGAATTAACCACTTTCCTAAAGAAATGAGTGGTGGTGAACAGCAAAGAGTAGCTATAGCAAGAGCTCTTGCTAATGATCCAGAAATAATTCTTGCTGATGAACCAACTGGTAACTTAGACCGCCAAAATGAAGAACTTATTTTTCAAGAATTAAAAAAACTAAGTAAAGAAGGAAAATGTATAGTTGTTGTATCTCACAGTGATGAAGTAAAAAAATATGCTGATATAATTATAGAATTAGATAATGGAAATATGGTGAGTTAACATGAGTTTTAAAGATATATTTTTCATTGTAAAAACAAGACTATTTGAAAAAAGAAATGTAATATTAATGATTATTTTAACTATTCTTTTTATTATTATATATAGCTGTATAACTCTAATATCAACTGTAAAAGACTTTAGTGATACTGGATTAGAAAATGATCCAGAATACCTGGAAATATATGTTTCTCGTGAAGACAAAAACTATGATGCTCTAGCTAATATTGAACATATAAATTTTTATGGAAGTTTTAAATATAACCAATTTCTCTCTCAAGAATTACCAGCTCTTAACACTGATAAGTTAATTGGCGAAATCGAAATATATCCTTTAATTGAAGAAGAAGATGTTTTGATAATTGATGGCAAAAATATTACCAATAATAATGAAATGGTTTGTCCTAAAAACTTTTACCCTTATAGTACTGATGGTAACACCAAAATATATTACAACGAATATGTTGATGGGGCATCTTTCTTAAATAAAACCATTAAAGTAACCCCAAAAATTCATGAAGAATACGAAGAATCTAAAGCACCGGTTAATTTTACTGTTGTAGGAACTTATGAAAACATAAGAACAGCTGGTAATATCCAAACATGTTATGTTAGTAAAGAAGCTTTTGATTATCTTTATACTGACATTGAAAGTATAATTTATAGTAATTCAAATGGTGTTCCTACAACCGAAGTTGCTTATTACAGCGATAATGCTTTAGTAAGAGTAGATAAATTAGAAAATATAAATTTAGTAAAAGACGAACTAACTAAATTAGGATATAATGTTACTAATATTATAACTACTAATGAAACTTTAGTTAATATGATTTTATATATTCCTCTTTTTATAGCTATAATAATTCTTATAGTAGTTATTAATCTTATTTATAGTTTTTTAAGGAAAAAAAGTAATTATCGCCAAAGTAATGAAGGAATATTAAAAGTTAGTGGTTATACTAATAAGGATATTTTAAAAATAAACACTTTAGAAAACACCCTTGTTCTTTATCTATGTATAATAATATCTATAATAATTTATTTAATAATTGTCGATATTTTAAATAAATATGTATTATTTGAACTAGCTTATTATAATTTTTATGTAGCTATACCATCATTTTATTTAATACTAACTATTATTATATTAACTATTATCTTGTTCATTATAAATAACATCATAACGAAAAAATCTTTAAATTCTAGTATTAAGGATATGTTGGAGGATAAATAAATGGTATATAAAAGCTTTTTTAGAAAAAAGACAACTCATATATATTTATTCATAATCTTTTTAATATCTTTTATCTTCTTCTTATTACTCCTTGGTAAGAACTATTATATAAATATAGCTAATAAAGATTATGAAGGCTCCTATATATCTATTATAGATTCTAAAGATTTAGATGATGTTTTAAGTAGAATTAGCGGCATAAAAAGTATAGATAAAGGTATTACATATGAAGATATTACCTTTATAAGCGATAACACTTTAAAAGAAAATGAAATAATAATAGCTGAACTAAATAAAGAAGAATACCCTAAAAATTCTTATTTAACCTTAAATAATTATAACTTAATAGTTGTTGGCCATCAAAAAAAGAGTAATATCTTTTATTTAAACCCTAATACACTAAATAATATAATTTCTAACACTAAAAAAACAACTTATATAATTGATTTAACTAATTGGGCAGATTATAACCGTATAAGTGATAAAATAATCGAAAAAACAGAAGGGTTTGTTGGCATTCACCTAAATAAAGAAAGTAAAGTTAACTATGAACTTATTATGCTTATCTTTAATATCTTCATTATATTAAACATTATCTTATTTATAATTATATTAGTAGTAACTATATTTAACATCTTAGAAGATGAAAAAAAATCTTCTTTAATGTATAGAGCTTTAGGTTTTACTAAATTAAAAATAATTAAAACTAATATTTTAAAACTAATTAATTTATTTATTCTAGCTATAATACCAAGTATTATGCTAACTAGTATATTATATTTTTTAATAAATTAAATTAAAAGGAGTAGAGTTATGTTAAAATTAGAAAACATATGTAAAACATATCATATGAAAGAAAAAGAAGTTAAAGTTTTAGATAATTTAACTTATGAATTTAAAGAAAACCAAGTATATTGTATTATAGGTAAAAGTGGAGCTGGAAAAACTACTTTAATTGAAATAATGGGATTATTACTTTCTTTTGATGCTGGTAATATTATTATAGGTGAAAAATCAGTTAAAGATTTATCAGATAATGAATTAGCCGACTTAAGAAATAAAGAAATAGGTTTTGTTTTTCAAAGCTTTTATTTAAACCCCTTAATGAAAGCATATGAAAATGTAATGCTTCCCATGTATTTAGATAAATCTTTAACTAAAGAAGCAAGAATAAAAAAATCTTATGAATTACTTGAACTTGTTGGTTTAAGAAAAAGAGCTAATCATTTTCCCAAAGAATTAAGTGGCGGAGAACAACAAAGAGTCGCAATATCAAGAAGCTTAGCTAATGATCCCCATATAATTCTCGCTGATGAACCAACAGGAAACTTAGATCCTGAAAATACTCTTAAAATATTAGATATCTTAAAAAGCTTAAGTAAAAAGGGGAAGTGTGTAATAATTGTAAGTCATGATGAAGTAGTAAAAAAATATGCCGACATCGTCCTTAGACTTGAAAACAATTCTATAGAAGAGGTACCTGAATGAAAACATATTTAGAATTAGCTAAATACCAAATAAGAAAAAAATCTAATATTTTAAGTGTTATTATAATAACTATAGCTTTAAGTTTTGTTTTTATTATAGCTACTTATAAAGAAAGTGTTAATAATAGACTTTTAAATGATGTCAATGAGTACATATATTATAGAAGTTTTATGGTTGGTTCAGAAGGATATAATGAAGAGGAATTAATGAACACTTTATATAACATTGATCATGTAATAGATGTTTATTATACTAATTATTTTCAAGCCTATGTTGATATTAACGACTTTAAAACAGAAGAGTTTAACGGGGGAATAGAACTACTAGCCGTCGGAAATAGGGCCTTGCCAGAAATAGTTGAAGGAACTAATTTTCCTGATGATGATGGATATTATTTAATATGTCCTGAAGACTTTTACCCAACAACAGCTGATGAAAACATAGAAGGATTAGCTCTAAAAGATCGCTTTGATATAAAATCATATTTGAATAAAAATGTTTATATGTCCTATACGGGTGACGCTTATAATTCAAGCAATCCTGATAAATACAAATATGATATGAACCTAAAAGTAATAGGATTATATAAAAATAGTATATACAGACCAGATATAAATGTTTGCTATACCAACAAAAAAGTTTTAACCGAATATTGGGATAATGTTTTAACTGATATAACAGATTATGAACGTTTTTCAGATAGCATCAGAGTAACGATAGATAGTGCTAAAAATGTTGATACTGTATTAAAAGATATGGAAGATTTAGGGCTTATTGTAAGAGAAATGGCTTTTATAGATACTAGTTATCTTGATAATGTTAACTTAATTACTACTACCATCATAAACTTTATAACCATCTTAGTCTTTATTTTAATATTCTTAATGCTTGAAAAAGATTTTAAAGAATCAAAAAAATATTATCGTTTAATGGCTTATCTAGGTTTTCATAAGAGTGATATAAGAAAAACTTATATAACATCATCAATAATTAAACTATTATTTTGTATAAGTTTAGCAATTATTTTAACTATCATAGCATTTATCATATTCCATATTATTTTATACTATCGTCCCTTTATATTAGGTAAAATGCGTTTAGTCTATAGTTTTAGATCAGTTCTAATAATGATTGGCGTTTTATTACTAGCATTATTAATAAATGTTTTAGCCAATTATAAAAGTGTTGATTTTAAGTGAGGTAATATATGAAAAAGAAAATAATAATAAGTGTATCATTTATAATAGTAATAATTATCTGTTTTTTCTTATTTAAATCAAATTATTATCAAGTTAGTGTAGAAACATTAAATAATCCCAACCTAAACGAGACTTATGCTTTAGGTATAATTACCACTTCCCTAACTAAAAACACTTTTAATTTATTTATTTATAATGAAGAAAATAGTAGTAGCTACTATGAGATCCATGTTGGTAATAATAATGATGAAGATACTTTATTAATAGGTTTTGGTAGTGATAATTATCTTAATTTAATTGAAAAAAGTAATAGGAAATATAGTATTGTTGATGATATCATAAAAAATGATAACAATATTTATATCTATGCTTATAAAGATGGTACTAAAAAAGAAATAGTTAATATATTTAAATTAAATATCAGAAAAAGTTAGAAGGTGTATATATGTTTAATATAATTAAGTCAACATTTAGAAATAAAAAACTAAACTTAATTTATATTGGCCTAATCATGATTATTATCGTTATCGTAGCTTGTTTTCAAACGGTAAAAGAATACTTTGATTATACGATCAATTATGTATATGGTTCTCTAGAAGAAAATAGAATGTTTACCGTTCTAAATCCTAGTGCCGAATTTTTAGATACTATCAAAGAGGAATTTATGATATCCGCAATTATGGAATCTACTTCATATATGGATGAGGAAAGCTATAACATTGTAATTAGTAATTATAGTGATAAAGAATCATTTATAAATTACTTAAAAGAACATAATATTAGCTATTATCAAGATAATTTTGCCCTAACAGATAGCATTAATGCTGCTCAAAAAAGCATTGATTATTTTAACACTTTAGAATTAATAAGCATGGTTATTTTGTTTTGTATTATGTATTATATTTTAGAAAATATTTATGATAGTGATACTAAAAATATATCTATATTAAAAGTAATGGGCTATAAAAACCGTGATAATTTAAAAATAATCTTCTTAAGAGTCCTTGCCCTTATATTAATAAGTACCTTTCTAACTATTATTTTATTTTTAATCGGTAAACTAAGTTTTATTTTTATAACGAATAAAAACATTAAAGACTTTATTATTTATTTAAATATTTTTAAAGTTATCATTCCCGCTTTTATTTTTACAATTCTTGTTCTTATTGCCAATTTCCTTCCTTATATGTTTAAAATACGTAAAATAGATGTTTTTGCCTCTTTAAATGAATAAATCAAAAATAGAGTAGAAGTATGTCTAATTTTATGGTATAATCATTTAAGAATAGGAAAGATTATTATGAAAATACTTTTAGCCCCCCTAAACTTTATAAAGTATGTTTTAATAGGAATAAAGTATGTTTTCTTTGATGTTTGGTATGAATTTTTTAGTTATTTTAAAAACGAAAAAGAGTTTAAAAAAAGAGAAAATCCTGAAAAGAGCGTAAAAGAAGTCATTTATGATCCTCTTATTACGAAAAACATAGAGGAGGAACAAATAAATATTGCCTCTTTTGAAGAAAGACAAAGGATGCAAAAAGAAAAAAATGCTTTAATAAAAGAAATGGAATTAGAGCGAAACTCCCATAAAGTTAATAAAGAATATTATGAATATTATGGAACACTAGCTAATGGTAAGAAGATTAAAGGCATTATGGGTGCTACCAGTAAAATGACTCTTCATAATTTTTTAGCTAATGAAGGCATAGATGTTTATCAAATAAAAAAAGCTCACTTATCTAACTTTTTAAAAAAGCTTGGTTTTGAAAAAGAAAGACGGATGAGTACCAAAGATTTAATCTTTTGGCTAACTCAAGTATGTACTTACTTAAAAGCCGGTTTAACTTTAAATGATACCATTCATATTATGAAAGAACAAGCGAGTAAAGATAAAAAGAAAAAAAGATTATATGAAGCGATTAGTTATGATTTAACTTTAGGTGAATCTTTTAGTACAGCCCTAGAAAATCAAGGAGATGTTTTTCCTCCCTTACTTATTAATATGGTTAAATCAGCTGAAGCAACTGGTGAGCTTATTAAGACCCTTGATGATATGGCAAACTATTACACCGAGATTGACAAAACCCATAAAGAGATGCTTAGTGCTATAATTTATCCAACTATTTTACTTGTTTTTGCGATAGCCATACTAACATTCATTATGGTTTATGTTATCCCTGAATTTATTAAAATTTATGATCAAGCTGGTATAACTGTAAGTGGTTTTACTTTATCGATAATTAATTTAAGCAAATATATAACCAGTAATTTAGATATAATAATAATTATTGCTCTAGTTGTAATTTTAACTCTTTTGCTGTTATACAAAATTAGCAAGACTTTCCGTAAAATTATTCAAACAATTGGTATGCACATTCCTTTCTTTGGTAAAATTATCATTTATCATGAATTAACTTTATTTACCAAAACTTTTGCTAGTTTACTACGTAATAGTGTTTATATAACTAGTAGTATGGAAATACTATCTAATATAACTAACAATGAAGTATATAAAGATATAATGTTTGAGACGATAAGTAATATTGCGAGAGGTGAGAAAATAAGTAAATCATTTTACAATAAATGGTGTATTCCTGATGCTTGCTACTACATGATTGTAACAGGTGAAGCAACCGGTGAGTTATCTTTAATGATGGAAAAAGTAGCTAGTTATTTTAACGATTTACATAAAAGTAGAGTTGCTAATCTAAAAAGTTTTTTAGAGCCTATTATGATTGTTATTTTAGCTTTAATAGTAGGTGTTGTCATACTAGCCGTAGTCATTCCGATGTTTAGTTTATATGGTCAAATAGGGTAGGTGAAAAAATGATTATTATTCTTTTTCTAATTGGTTTTATTTTAGGAATTATCTATGCTTTTATTGGTGAAAAACTTCCTTTATTAGTACCGGAAGTTATTGAAAAAGAAGGTAATTCTTGGATTCTTAACTTATTTATTGGCGTTATAAATGCCTTAGTATTTCTTATTAGTTATTATAATTTTGGTCTAAGTTATGAATTTTTCGCCTCTTTAATCATTGCTGGTTTAGTTCTAATTATTTTTATTAGTGATTTTAAATACATGATAATTTTAGATAGTCCGCTAATTATAAGTGGTCTCCTTATTTTAATTTTACGAGCTTACTTTTATGGCTTTAAAAACATGGGTTTAAGCTTGCTTAGTGGTCTTATTCTATTTTTATTAATGCTAATTATTGGTTTTATTGGTAAAAAAATATTTAAGAAAGAAGCATTAGGTGGTCGTGACATAAAACTAGCTGGTATTATAGGTCTTATTCTCGGTTTAAGACTAGGCTTAGTATCGATTATTTTATCTAGTTTACTAGCCTTACCATATGCTGTTGCTGCTCTTTTATTAAACAAAGATAATGAAGTACCTTATGGGCCTTTCTTAATAGCAAGTATGGCCATTGTCTTCCTTTTTATGGATAAATTCAACAATTTAATTGCTTTTTTAATCTAAGTGCTGTATAATAACCTCTTAAAAAAAGGGGTTTTTCTTATGAAAGATTTTCTAAATTATAAAGGCTATTTATCTAAATTATCTAAAAGTGATTTAAAAGAATTATTAATTAAATTAAAAACCTATCAATTAAGATACCGCCAGTCTTTAGGAATAGATGAACACTATAGTTTTGCTCCCGAAATAGAATTTGAACAAGCTCTACTTTATTATGTTTTAAAAGAATTAAGTAAAGATCTAGCCTACAAAGAGTGGCAAGTAAAAGAAGATAAAAGCTGCTGCTATAAAATAGATGGCTTTATTGTAGGAGGAGAAGTTGTTCCACCTGCTCTTCATGATGTACCAACCGACTGGCAAAATTTAAGTAATATCTTAAAAGTCTTAAAACAACTAAAAGCTAAAACGACTAATAAAACTAGTCTTCATGTTCACATAGGCAGTCAAATATTTGGTGATGATATTAAAAATATCATTAACTTTATTAAAGTATGGTGTGTTTTTGAACATATTATTTTTAAATTTTCATATGGTGAAGACTATGCTGCTAGACCAGATATTATTTATTTTGCTAAACCAATTTCTTATGCTACTAACTTAAAAGTTAGAAAAATCCCTGATTATTTTTCTACTATTGGTATGCCCAGATCTCTTAGTTATGATAGACGCTATGCTGTTAATTTAAAAAACTATTATGATTTAATCACTTTTGAAGAACTAGGTAACACTATTGAAATACGTTGTGCTAATGGCACTTTAAAACGTCATATTATTCAAAACACTATTAATTTTTATTTAAAACTAATGCTTTATGTAACTAGTCCCAATTTTGATGAACAACTAATAGATCGCTTATTTAACCGTTTGAAAGTAAAAGAATTAGCTGATTTTAATAAAACTTATCTTAAAGGTGCTCTCATATTAGTCGATCTAATCTTTGATAACAGTTTAGATAAAATAAATTTTTTAAAACAATATATTAAAAAAGACGAAATTATTAGTTTAAAATAAATTTGATAACTATTGTAAATTAAATAAAATTAAGGTATAATAATACCAGTTTGAAAGGAGTTAGTTATGAAAAATAAAAAAGAAATAACTATTACAATTGAAGGAGAATCTTGGCAAAAAGCTTTAGATAAATCATTCAAAAAGAAAAATAAAGAAGTTAAAATTGATGGCTTTAGAAAGGGTAGTGCACCTAAAGATATTTATATTAAAAACTTTGGCTTAGAATCACTTTTCATGGATGCGGTTGATTATGTAATGGATGAAGCATATAATAAAGCTTTAGAAGATGCTAAAATTATGCCAGTAGTTGAACCTAAAGTAGACATTATAGAAATCAACGAAAATAAAGTTACTTTTAAATTCACTATTATAGGTAAACCAGAAGTTATTCTAGGTGAATATAAAAACCTTGGTCTAAAAAAAGAAAAAGCTAAAGTAAGCAAAGAAGAAATCGATGCTGAGGTTAAAAGAATTCGTGAAGAATACGCTGAAATTTCTCCTAAAGAAGATGGCAAGATAGAAGAAGGAAATACAGCAGTTATTGATTTTGAAGGCTTTGTTGATGGTGTCGCTCTAGAAGGTGGCAAAGGAGAAAATTATCCTTTAGAAATTGGCTCTCACACCTTCATTCCTGGCTTTGAAGAAGGTCTAGTAGGTATGAAAGTTGGAGAAACTAAAGAACTAAATTTAAAATTT
>CALVHJ010000029.1 GCA_944327425.1 uncultured Bacilli bacterium | reverse complement strand
TATTGAGAAATATAGTTTTTATGACTAAATTCCCATCGTATTTTAAATGGGAACTTAAATTTAAAATTAATGGAAATAAAAAAAGTCTTGTAAAGTTACTAAAATATGATATAATACTTAAGACAAATGAATTTACTATGTCAAAAATTTTGATATGGCGGGAGGTAAAAATGAAAAAAGGAATCCATCCAGAAATGAAAAAAGCAACAATAACTTGTGCTTGTGGAGCCTCATTTGAAACTCATTCAACTAAAGAAAATATTAATGTTGAAATTTGTAGTGAATGTCATCCATTCTATACAGGAGCTCAAGGAAAGGTTAAAAAAACTGGAAATATTGAAAAATTTAATCGTAAATATGGATTAAATAAAGAGGAAAACTAGTAGCAAATACTAGTTTTTTTGACAAATAACATTACTTCTGTTAAAATAATACCTTAAAAAAGAAGGGGTATTATGCAAAATCTAACTTTTGGTATTGAAATTGAATACCGCGATCTTCTAAGAAAATATGTAACAGAGTACATGAATAACTACTATCCTATGTGGGATAGCAAAAAAGAAGATGCTATTATAAAAACTTCATCTAATCCCTTGTTAGGTGGAGAGCTATCTTCGCCAATACTTACTAACACGTTAAGTACATGGCAAGATATTACTAATATATGCACTTTTCTAACTAAAAATAAAGCATCATCTCTTAATACTGGTGCTCATATCCATATAGGAGCAAATATCTTTGAAAATAATTCTATGTATTTCTTAAGATTTATAAAACTATGGATATCTTATGAACACATAATTTATCGTTTTTCCTACGGTGAATATGCTTATGCTAGAGAAAGTCTAATAAAATATGCACCACCTGTAAAAGAAGAATATCAATATTTACTAGCCAAACTAAAACCATCTTACATAGATAAATTTGCCACATTAATAACAGTTTTTAACCTAGGTAAGAAAAAAGGACTAAACTTAGCTAATATAGGAAACCCTGACAAAAACACCATTGAATTTCGCACTCCTAATGGCACATTAAACCCAAATGTTTGGTACAGTAACTTTAATTTATTCAAAAGTTTAATTGAATATGCTAAAAGTAGTAATTACAATGAAGATTTAATAAACTTTCGTCTTAATAAAACCCCTGATGTTTTAGATAACAAAATATACATTGAACAAGCTATAGAACTAAGTGACTTAATCTTTAAGACTGAAAGAGAAAAACTAGTTTTTTTAAAACAATACCTAAAAGATTTTAAAGAAGAACAAGTCTATAAATTAGCAAGAGTTTAAAAAACATACATTTATGTTGAAAAAAATACTATTTTATAACAATATGACAAAAAAGCCCAAATTCATGTGTGTAATAACAAGTAATTTTAATGCTGTCGCAAAAGATCCAGAAACAGGTATATATATTTTACCAATTACTTCATTAAGCTATGAAAAATATGTTAGTAACCCAAAAATTACTAACATATTTTTATTTTAATATACTTTTTTTATATGGCGTTCTCTCATCAGTTCTCCCAACTAAATAATCAATAGAAGTATTATAATAGTCAGCTAATTTACTTAAAGATTCAATAGGAATCACTCTTTTTCCTATCTCGTATTCACTATATTGTTGTTGTTTCATCCCTAAATACTTAGCAATATCTGTTTGAGTTAAATCATGATCTTTCCTAATTTCCTTCAACCGTTCAATATTCATAATTAAGATCCTCCATATAAATATTCTCATACAATAGATTAGTTGTATTGACTTTACAAAAATTTTTTTGTAAAATAAGTATAGTAATACAAAATATGTTTTGTAAATTAAGCAAAGCTTCACAAAGGAGAAATAAGTTATGAAATTCGAAGTATTAAAAAAAGATAATCTAAAAAGAAATATTATTATTGGTGTTTTTGTAGTCTTAATAATAAGTGCGGTAGTTTTAAATTTCACGAGAGCAAAGTATAGGAGTACAGCTAGTGTACCTATTGTAGATAGTGAAGTTAATTATTCAAGACCAGACTTAGAAATAATAGCCTTATATGTAGATGGTGTCCAAGCAAATGAATTAGATAGTTCTAAAAACTATACTCTTGATCCAAATAATAGCACCTGTACTTATAAAGATGGCAGTACCATAGCTAATTTAACATTAAGTTACAATACCGAAACTAAAACATTTACTATAGCTCCATATACCACCAGAGGAACCAAATGTACCCTTTATTTTGAAGAATATATACCATCAATAAAAGACACCATATTGACGTATTATCCGATAGTCTTAACAAGAACCAATTTTTCAACAACGATAACTGATACTACAACCGGAACAATTTATAAATCAGTAGATGAATCACAGTACGATAATGATGGAGAAGTATATTATTTTGCAGGCAACCCAACCGATAACTGGGTTTATTTTGCCGGATTTTACTGGCGAATAATTAGAATTAATGGTGATGGAACTATAAGAATGATCTATCAAGGGACAAGTGCCAATGCCACTGGAACAGGGACCCGAATAGAAACAAGTGCATTTAATAGTTCGTATAGCAGGAATGAATATGTCGGATACATGTATACATTAAATCAAGTACACGGAACAGGAAGATATAGCAACATCAAAGGCGTATTAGATAATTGGTATGATGACAACTTAAGGACTTATGCAGATAATATTGATATTGATGCCGGATTCTGTGGAGATAGAAGTCCAAGTACAAGTACGAGTAGTAGTAATGATTCAGGAGGATGGGGAACAACCCAAACGTATTATGGAGGATATATAAGATACTATAATAATGGAACACCAACATTTAGATGTAGTAATAGTAGTGACTTGTATACTGTAAGTAGTAGTAATAAAGGAAATAAAGCTTTAACTTATCCAATCGGACTCATTACTCTGGATGAAGTATGGTATGCTGGAGGAAATCAATCAAATAATAACAGTTATTATCTATATACTGGGAGTCGTTACTGGACTATGTCTCCGTTTTTATTCGACGGCAGCAATGCAGGAGTATTCCGTGTGAATTCGACTGGCTCCCTCGACTACGACCATGTGCATTACTCAAACAGCGTTCGTCCTGTTATCAATCTTCGTAGTGATGTAACTATCATCCACGGAACAGGAACAAGTACAGATCCCTTTGTTATAACTGAATAACCCATTATTATTCAGTTTTTTCTTTAAAAAAGAATAAATTTCTGTTATTATATAATTGGTGATTTATATGGCTGTATTATTTAAATTAGATAACAAAACAATTAATGATATAGATACAACTATTATTTACCCTTCATCATTTAATTATAACAATGATGCAATATATTATCTTAATAATAACTGTGTTGTTATAACCACTGATCGAAGAGATTATTTTGATATATCATTAGAATTATATGAATTATTTAATGTAGAATATTTAAGAACTAAAAAAGATTTAACTAAATTTGATGAATTAAAACTAAATATTTTAGGAAGTCTTAATAGTGATAAAAAAGTATATGTTTTCTTTAATGTTTTAACTTATTTAGACAAAGAATTTAAAGAAAAATTAATAAGATATCTAAAACTAGCTAATAAAAGAATAATTAATTATACAACTGACATCGAAGAGACTTTATTACTTGAATATATAATAGTAATACATGATAACTTAGTAATAATGGAAGGAACTAAAGAACAAGTATTAAATGAAGAAAAAATATTAAAAAAACTCGGCTTTAATCTTCCCTTTATAATTGAACTATCAAAAGGCTTAAAATTATATGGTCTAATAGATAAAATTTATTTTAATAATGAAGAATTGGTGAGTGCTTTATGGAAATAGCTAGAATACTAGAAAACAAACCTAAAAACCATATTTATGGTTTAATGGGAAATATTAATATAACCACAAACAATAATAATTATAGTATTGTAACATCTTATAAATTTAATGGAACAGTAAAAGAATATTTAAATAGTCCCAAAGCTAGTTCTTCCTTAAAAATGGTAATGTTAAATGATGAAATATTGAATAAAACATCAAACGAATTATCAATAGGTAATCTAAAAAAAATATCTTTAGCTAAAGCTTTAATAGAAAACAAAGACTACTTAGTTTTAAACTATTTTGAAAAAGAACAAAATTACCAAGAAAAAGAAAACTTTAAAAGATTATGGAAAAAACTCAGTAAAGAATATCATAAAACAATCATTATATTTACCAATGATTTAACTTATATATGGGATATAGCTAAAGAATTAATATTTGTGGATAACTATAGTGTTATTAACACTATTTTAAAAAATGATTATAATATATTCATGGATAATCTAAATAACCCCGAAATAACTAAATTCATTGAATTAATGAAAGAAAAAGGAATAGATATTGATAATTATACTAACGTTTTAGAACTATTAAAGGCAATTTATCGCCTAAAGGAGTCAAAATGAAATATCTAATAAGTATAGCTTATGATGGTTCTAAATTCTATGGCTTTCAAAGATTAAAAGGACATAACACTATCCAAGGAAAAATAGAAGAAGCTTTAAGTATCATTGCTAAAGAACAAGTAGAAATTAAAGGTTCCGGTCGTACTGATCGCGGTGTTCATGCAAGTGATGCTAAAGCAAGTTTTGATCTAAATATAAATATTGATAAAGAACATTTAAAAATAGCTTTAAATAGTCTATTATCCCCATATATTTATATAACAGATGTTACCATCGTTGATAATGATTTTCATCCCAGGTTCAATGTCTTAAAAAAAGAATATATTTATAAAATTAATTTAGGATCATATAATCCCCTTATTTATGATTATATATTTGAACCAAACTATAAATTAAATATTGCTAAAATGAAAGAATGTGCTAAAATATTTATAGGCGTCCATAACTTCAAAAACTTTACATCTGGTAAGAGAAATAATTATGAATGTATTATTTATAACATAGAATTTAATGAAAATAATAATATATTAGAAATAAAATTTATTGGTAAAAGTTTTTATAGATATATGATAAGAAATTTAGTAGGAGCCATGCTTGATGTATCAAACAATAAAGCTAGTCTAGAAGATATAAAAGATGCCCTAAATAAGCCGAATATAAGAAGACAATTTAAAACAGCTATCCCCAATGGTCTTTATTTAAATAAAATTACATATGAGGAGGAATCATGAATACAGTTATAGATTTTTTAACAAAGTATGATCGCTTTACTAAAAATATTACTACTGGCAATAAAAAAAGATTTGAAAGTATTGAAATGATTTATATAGTAAATGAAGCTATAGTTGCTTTAATAAATCTTATAAATGAAAATAAAACATCAGAAGTAGATGAATCTATCATCAATAACTTAGTTCATTTTTCCCAAGTTTATTTAGAAACAATTACTCTACCAGGCAGCTTAACCCCTAAAAAGAAAGCTTTAGATGAATTACAAATTAGCATGAATAATCTCGCTAATTTACTAAAAGCTAAAGAAATTACCCCAAAAAGATAAAAAATAACAATTTTTATTTGACAAATGCGATTATTTTACATATAATTTTAACTGGTACATTTTATTTGTTGGAATTGCCATGCCTTGGGAAAGCAAAAGCAAGGAAGACTAAATGAAAGGGATTAAATATGAAGACATTCATGCAAAAAAAAGAAAACGTTGAACGTAAGTGGTACGTAATTGATGCTGAGGGTAAAACTCTTGGTAGAGTTGCTACTAAAGCTGCTACTATTCTAAGAGGAAAACACAAACCAACATACACCCCATCAGTTGACTGTGGAGATTATGTTATCATTATTAATGCATCAAAGGTAAATCTAACTGGTAACAAGTTAGAAGACAAGATGTATTATAATCACTCTGGTTATCCAGGAGGACTTAGAGAAAGACCTGCTAAAGTAATGATCGAAAAATATCCAGAAGAAATGGTAGAAAGAGCTGTTAAAGGAATGCTTCCCCATAATTCATTAGGTAGAAGTATGGGTAAAAAGTTATTTGTTTATGCTGGTAGTGAGCATAAGCATGAAGCAGGGAAACCTACAGCCCTAAATATTGATTAGGAGGAATTTACATGGCGAAACAAATATGGACCGCAACTGGTCGTCGTAAAAGAAGTTCTGCATCAGTTAGACTTACAGGTGGAACTGGAAATATTACTGTTAACGGTGTTGATGTAAATGAATATTTCCCCAACCAAATCCTTGTTATGGATTTAAAACAACCACTTTCTGTTACTGATAACATTAATCGTTTTGACATTGAAGTTACTGTAAATGGTGGTGGATATTCTGGTCAAGCAGGAGCAATTCGTCTAGGTATTGCTAGAGCTCTATTAAAGTTTGATGCAAACACTGATCAAACAAGAGAAGATTCTTATCGCAAGATTTTAAAAGCAAACGGATTTTTAACAAGAGACGCTAGAGTAAAAGAACGTAAAAAATACGGACTTAAAAAAGCTCGTCGTGCTCCACAATTCTCAAAGAGATAGTAAACAGTTTTCTTTTATTCCAAGCTATATGCTTGGTTTTTCTTTATTTTAAATTAAGCATTATATTCTAAATAAAAAGCCTAATTTTTAATTGAAATGAAGAATAGTATATGCTACAATGAAACTGAAAAATATAAAAGAGAGGTGTAAAAATGGCATATAAAGAAGCCGAAATAACAAATACTTTAAGAAGTATTTCTAAAGTTAAAGGTTTATATAAAATAAAAAGACCAAAACACACAAAGTGTTTATTAGAAAAGGTGGCCCATGAATAAAGCAGAAAAACATATTGTTGTTGTCGGGTTTACCAAAGAACAAAGAGCTAATTTAGGCTTACCGTCTATTGAAGGTGGAATTATCCGTTATGTACCATCTATTGAATACGCCCTAAAATATCATGGCTATTTATTAGTTTATGATAACAAAGACAATATAGATATGGTGGAATTTGATAAAAAATATCGTAAATCTTTAAACAAATTTGTTCGAATATGGTATTATCATCCTGCTTATAGATGGAAAAAAGATAATTATTCACGTATCGAAAGGGTAGGTCCCGCTATTTTTGAAGATATTTCATCTAGCATGAATGCCGAATGGGAACAATACAAACAAGAAGTAGAACAAGAAGAAACAAAAAGAAAATGTAATTTTGAAAAACAAACAAATTTAAATAAATTATATGCGTATTTAACTAAATTTACGAGTATTACTACTAAACAAATAGCCGAAGATTTAAACATAAGAGAACGAACTGTTGAAAGATATATGAAAGATTTAAATAAAACTTATCAAAATATAGGCTATGACTACAAACAAAGCAAGTGGTATTTAATTTGGTGAAGAAAACATAAGAAGATAGAAAATTTTAAAATCTATCTTTTTATCTTATAGGAAAATACTTTTAGTAAAAACAATACATATAAAAGTTCGCAATTAAAAAATTGGACATGCAAAAAGAGTCCAATTTTAATATTTAAAAATTTTACTTAGTTTTCTTTATATTCGTAAACTTTACCTTTTGCCCCGATATAGTAGATAGGTACCATTTTACCATCACAATTTTTGCAATCAAATCTAGGGGTACAGAAGTATCTACACCAATTTGATCAGCATAATCTAACATTTCTACTATTTCTGTGGGAATCCTTTCTCTTGTTTTGCATTTTGGACAAATAAATTCAATTTCATCCGGATTTTTTTCATGACTATAACCTCTTTCTAACCATATTCAAGTTTCATTATAGTTCTAGTAAAATACCCAAAATAATATTCTTAAAATTTATTCTTGACGAACATATGTATTTGTGATATACTCCTTTTATAGTAAGGGGGATATATAATATGAAAATACATAAAGTTTATAAATGTTAATCTTCAATTTATTTAATACCAAAATTAAATTAAAAATATAAATATAATATAATGTAGTACGGGAGCAACTCTCGGAAATAAGGTCTGTATAGTACGAAAAAAAAAAAAAAAAAAACTAACCGTGAGGTTAGGCGAATTAACGTAAGTTAATTCTTATGTTCAGTACAAGAACTTTGATGTAAATAACTTATATCCTAATAATTGACATACCCTAGTTTTTCCTCTATAATTTAGGTTAAGAGGATAATTATGAATATATTTTTAGGTTATATATTAACATACAGCTATATATTTCTAGTCCTATTTATACTAGGAATATTAAAAACAAAAGGAATAATAAAGTCAAAAACTTCTCGAAAACTTGTCCATATCTTAGTAGGAGCAAGTTGGTTTATCATGAATTATTTTTTTAAAACGAGTATTCATATAATTATCCTTCCTCTTACTATAGTTGTATTTAACTTTTTATCTTACCGCTTTAATATAATGTCATCTATGGAAGAAGAAGAAAAAGAATCATTAGGAACTATATTTTATGCTTTAAGCTTTACTATTTTAGCCACTATTTCCTACTTCTATCCATTATTTTATCCCTATTATGGAATCGGTATTATTACTATGTGCCTAGGAGATGGTTTAGCTCCCTTTATAGGCCATAAATTTAATAAGTATAAAATAGGGAAAACAAAGAAAACCTACGCTGGCTCTTTAGTTATATTTTTAAGTGCTTTTCTTATCATAACGCTTTTTAAAATATATTATAATTTAAATTTAAATATTATAAAAATATTAATACTTAGCATTATATCAATCTTTTTAGAATTATTCAGTAAAAGAGGAAGTGATAATTTAACTCTACCTATTGGTTTAGCTCTTCTTACTTATGTATTAGAAAGTTGGTTTTAAAAATGAATTTAATAACTAGTATTATTCTAAGTTTGTTATTAGGTTCTCTAGCTTTAGTAAAAAAAGCTTTAACTCCTGCTGCCTTATTAGTAGCCATCATCTTTTCTTTTATTATTGCTTTTTTTGGTGGCCTAACCCCCTTTATTATTTTAGTTATTGTATTTTTAGGAAGTATCATTACCAAACTATTTAATAAAAAACAAATAAAAGAAAAACGTAAACTTATCCAAATTATATCCAATGTAGGCCTACCTACTCTGTCCATCATTCTTTTTCATTTAGAAAAAAATGATATATATCTTCTAATTTATGCCTCAATTATGGCTGAATCTCTAGCCGATACCCTAGCCAGTGATATTGGTGTTTTATCTAAAAAAGATCCAATTAATATCTTAACATGGCACCGTAGTCTAAAAGGTTTATCTGGTAATATTAGCCTCCTAGGTTTATTCTCTTCTTTAATAGGTTCTATTCTAATTAGTTTAATCTACTTTATTGGAATTAAAAATGATCTTATCTCATCACTAATAATATTATTATCTGGTTTTATTGGTAGTTTAATTGATTCTTTTCTAGGTGCCATACTTCAAGTAAAATATAAATGTTCTAAATGTAAAAAAATAACTGAAAAAAGAAAACATTGTAATCAAAAAACAAACTATTACCAAGGAATAAAATGGATAGACAATAACATGGTTAATTTATTAAGTAATCTAATTATATTTGTTATTCTATGTCTTCTCTATGTGTAACTATATATCCAGCTATAATTTAATATCAACGATAAACATAAAATAAAAAATTGTAAAATAGTTTAAATAATGCTATAATAAAGTCGCTTAAAAGGAGTGACTTTTTATGTTTGATACCATTTGTGCTATCTCAACAAGCTTAGGAGTAGGAGCAATATCAATTATCCGAGTAAGTGGTCCTGATGCTATAAAAAAGGTGGCCAAACTTTTTGATGGCAAAAATTTAGAAGAAGTACCAAGTCATACTATTCATTATGGCCATATCATTAATAAAGGGGAAATTATAGATGAAGTTTTAGTAACAGTACTTAAAGCTCCCAAAACTTATACCAAAGAAGATATAGTTGAAATAAATTCCCATGGTGGCATCTCTACTACCAAAAAAGTATTAGAAATATTAATTGCGAGTGGTATTCGTCTCGCCGAACCCGGAGAATTTACGAAAAGAGCTTTTTTAAATGGCCGACTTGATCTATCAGAAGCCGAAGCTGTAAACAATTTAATTAAATCTCGTACTGATTTAGAACGTAAATTAGCTCTCAATACATTAAATGGCACTGTATCAAAAAAGCTAAATAAAGCAAGAAATATTATTGTTGAACTTCTAGCTAACATTGAAGTAAACATTGATTTTCCAGAATATGAAGATGCTTTAGAAATTACTTTAGAAAACTTACCACCTAAGTTAAACGAAATCAAAAAAGAATTAGAAAACTTACTAGAAGAAAGCAAAATTGGTAAAATCATCGAAAATGGCATTAAAGTAGCTATTATAGGCCGCCCCAATGTTGGTAAAAGTAGTCTTTTAAATGCTTTATTAAAAGAAAATAAAGCCATTGTAACTGATATTGCTGGTACTACCCGCGATATTATTGAAGGAGAAGTTGAACTAAAAGGAATTGCTTTAAAATTTATTGATACTGCTGGTATTAGAAAAACTGATGATTTAGTCGAAAAAATAGGTGTTGATAAATCACTAGAAATGATAGATAAAGCTGATTTAGTAATTTTAGTTTTAAATAACAATGAAGAATTAAGTAATGAAGATAAAGAATTATTAGCAAAAATCAAGGACAAAACTAACATAGTCTTTGTAAATAAAACTGATTTACCAACCAAATTAGAAATTACTGGCGAAAATATTGTAAGAGGTAATACTATAGATATAGATGGCCTAGATAATCTAAGAAATAAAATAGTCGAATTATTTGATTTAGAACGTATCAATAATAGCAACCTAGAAGTAGTATCGAGTGCTAGAGTAATTGGTCTTATTAAAGAAGCTTTGCGAAGTATTGATGATGCCCTAAGAAATGTATCAAATAAACTTCCGGTTGATTTTATAGCGATAGATATTAAAAAAGCATGGGATTTACTAGGAGAAATTACCGGTGAATCCTATCAAGATGAACTGTTAGATACTTTATTTAGCAAGTTCTGTTTAGGAAAGTAGTGATAATTATGTATGATTTAATCGTTGTTGGTGGAGGACATGCTGGATGTGAAGCTGCTCATATCGGAGCTTATCTTGGCTTAAAGACAGCTCTTATTACCGCCAATCTAAAAAATATAGCCGATATGCCCTGTAATCCATCCATAGGAGGAACTGCTAAAGGAATAATTGTAAGAGAAATTGATGCTTTAGGTGGATTAATGGGTAAAGTAGCAGATCGTTCTCACTTCCAAATTAAAATGTTAAACAATGCCAAAGGCCCTGCTGTAAGAAGCTTGCGTGCTCAAGCCGATAAAATAACTTATCCAAAAGTAATGTTAGAATATTTACATAATACTCCCAATTTAACTATTATCGAAGGAATGGTGGAAAATTTAATAATTTTAGATAATATTGCTCAAGGTGTTATTTTAAGTGATGGCCAAAAGCTAAATAGCAAATCTGTCATTCTAACTACAGGAACTTATTTAAAAGCAAATATTTTAATTGGCAGTGAAAATACTCCAGGTGGTCCTCATGGTGAAGCAAGAAGTAATAATCTAAGTGATAATTTAAAAAAATTAGGCTTGGATATTCAAAGATTAAAAACGGGCACACCGCCTAGAATAAAAAAGGATTCAATTGATTTTAGTAAGATGGAAGAGGAATTAGGTGATAACGAATATTACACATTCAGTTTTGATAATCCTCCTTTATATAAAATAAATGAACAGCAAAAATGCTATTTATTATACACAAATGAATTAACTCATGAAATTATTAAAAATAATTTAGAAAAATCTGCTATGTATGGTGGTTATGTAACGGGAATTGGTCCCAGATATTGTCCATCTATCGAAGATAAAATAGTACGTTTTGCCAATAAAGAACGTCATCAATTATTTTTAGAGCCAGAAAGTATTTACTATGATGAGTGGTATTTACAAGGATTTTCTACTTCCATGCCTAGAGATATTCAAGAAAAAATGGTCCACTCTCTAAAAGGCTTAGAAAATGCGATAATTACAAAGTATGCTTATGCGATCGAATATGATGCCTTAAATCCATTAGAAATAAAGCCTAGTTTAGAAAACAAAAAAATAAAAAACTTATTTACCGCCGGTCAAATAAATGGCACAAGTGGCTATGAAGAAGCAGCCGCTCAAGGGCTAATCGCTGGTATTAATGCTCATCACTTACTAAAAGGATTAGATCCCTTAATACTTAGACGTGATGAAGCTTACATAGGAGTATTAATTGATGATTTAGTAACAAAAGGAACCAAAGAACCATACCGTATGCTTACTTCTCGTGCCGAATATCGCCTAATTTTACGTCATGACAATGCTGATTTAAGACTTAGAAAGATAGGCTATGAAAATGGCACCATAGATGAAGTAAGATATGCTAAACTAAAAGAAAAAGAATTTTTAATAAATGAAGTAAAAAATATTTTAAGAAACAACAATTTAAAACTTAATGATAAAACCAAAACTTTATTAACAGATCTAAATATTGAAATACCATCATTTAGTACAAGTCTTTATATGTTCTTAAAAAGACCCGAACTTAATATGGATATTATCACTAAAATAATTCCTTTAGAATATCCTCATGAAATATTAGAAGAAGTAGAAATTGAAATTAAATATGAAGGATATATTGCCAAAGTTTATAAAGAAGCTAGTAAAGCTAAAAAATTAGAAGAAAAACTAATACCTAAAGATATTAACTATGATGATATCTTAAATTTAGCAAGTGAAGCAAGAACTAAATTAAAAGATATAAGACCATTATCTATTGGCCAAGCAACTCGCATTAGTGGCGTAAACCCATCAGATATAGCTATACTTACTGTGTATTTAAAAAAACAATATGATAAATAAGGAGGACTTATGACTACAGAAAAATTTATTAGTGAACTATCCAAGCTAAATATTAAACCAACCGATCAAAATTTAAAAGATTTAGCAAAATACAAAGATTTATTAATAGAATATAACCAAAAATTTAATTTAACTGCCATAAAAACTGATAAAGAAATATATTTAAAACATTTTTATGATTCTCTAACTCTAAGTAAAGCTCTTGATCTTTCTAAAGACTTAAAACTTCTAGATATTGGTACAGGTGCCGGCTTCCCCGGCCTTGTCTTAAAAATATTTTATCCTGCTCTAGAAGTCACGCTACTTGATTCAAATCACAAAAAAATAATGTTTTTAGAAACAGTAATTAAGGAATTAAATTTAAAAAATATTACTTGTCTTAAATCTAGAGCAGAATCTTTACCAAAAGAATTTCGAGAATATTTTGATATTGTAACATCACGAGCTGTATCTAACCTGCGTATTTTATCAGAATTATCTATTCCTTATTTAAAAGTAGGAGGTAAACTTATTGCTATGAAAGGAACTCCTGATGAAGAAATAAAAGAAAGTAAAACCATACTATCTAAATTAGATAGTAAAATAACTAATGTTATCAAATTTAACTTACCTCTAGAAGAAAGTAACCGTTCCTTAATAATAATTGAAAAACTAAAGAAAACAAATAATATTTATCCCCGAAATTATGACAAAATAGTGAAAAGTAAATTATAAAAAATAGACATAAAAGCCTATAAGTGTTATTATATTTATAATAAGGGTGTCGGATATGAAAAAAAATATCGCATTATTTATAAGTATAATAGCACTTATTTTCTTAATAGTATTCTTAAGAGTTAATATTGATAAGGAATATAATGGTCCTGGTGGTAAACTAATTAGTGATTCAATATATGGCTATGATCTTTTAACAGAAGATTTAATAGTAAATGGCCTAACTTGCGAAGACGAAGAAATATATTACTTATTAATGGAAAATGCTGATGAAGAAAGCATATATAGTTACAAACTAAAAAAACTAGATATAATAAAAAATGAAATAACAGAAATTAATACTTTAAATAATATAGATAGTTATTGTACTTTAAAAGAAGAATTAATATATTGTCAAAATTCTACTAATACGAAAATATATGATTTAACCCTAACAGAAGTATCTAGCTTCACCAAATCTATGGATGAAAATATTTATTATATGCCATATAAAGATATCTTTATAAGTAAGAAAGATAATAATATTTATTTAATTAGAAATAATGGAGAAGAATTATATCGTAGTATTAATACTGAAAGTACTCTATATTATGAAAACTATTATGCTAGTCCTGATAATACTTTTATAGTTCTAATTGATAATTATGGCTCTTATTATTTATATGATATTAATGAAAACAAATTAACTAATACTAATAAAAAGAATTATATAATTTATGATGAAGGTATTTTCTTTTATGATGAAGTAAGCTTTAAACTTTACGATTTAATAAATAACACGGAAAAAGAATACGATAATCCAACTC
>CALVHJ010000028.1 GCA_944327425.1 uncultured Bacilli bacterium | reverse complement strand
TTAAAATATAAATGTAAAATAAATAAAAAAACAAATTAGTACGGGAGCGACTCTCGGAAATAAGGTCTGTATAGTACAAAAGTACAGCAGAAAAAAACTAATCGTGAGGTTAGGCGAATTAATGTAAATTAATTCTTATGTTCTTAAAGGAGGAAAAGAAATGATCACAAAACCCAAAGGTACTTATGATATTTATGGAAATAGTGCTAAATATTATAATTATATTAATAATGTTTTTGCTACCATTTGCGAATATTATAATTACGAATATATTAGAACTCCCATCTTTGAAGATAGTGAGTTATTTCACCGCAGTGTAGGCGAAACAACGGATATTGTCTCTAAAGAGACTTATGACTTTAAAGATCGTGGCGACCGCAAGTTAACTTTAAGACCGGAAGGAACAGCCGGTGTAGTTAGAAGCTTTATCGAAAATAAGATGTATGGCGAAGTAAATCAACCCAAAAAACTTTATTACAGTGGCACAATGTATCGCTATGAAAGACCTCAAGCTGGCCGATTTAGAGAATTATCGCAAATTGGTGTAGAAGTCTTAGGAAGTGATTCTCCCATAATTGATGCTGAAGTAATTAGTCTAGCTTATCGTACATTGGAAGAAATGGGTATTTTAAATGTAACTGTTAAAATAAATACTTTAGGTGATACTAGTTCAAGAGAAAATTATCGTGATGCCTTAGTTCGTTACTTAAAACCCCATCTTGATAAGTTATGTAGTGACTGTCAAAAAAGATTTGCTACTAATCCCCTTCGTATCTTAGACTGTAAAGTAGATAAAGATAGTGAAGTATTAAAAAATGCACCTTCTATAATGGATTATCTAAACGATGAGAGCCAAAAGCGTTTTGAAAAAGTACTAGAATATTTAGACTATCTTGATGTTGATTATGAAGTAGACTCCAATATTGTAAGAGGGCTAGACTATTATAATCATACGGTTTTTGAAATTACTGCTGATATTGCTGATTTAGGAGCTGCTAATGTTTTAGGAGCTGGTGGCAGATACAATAATTTAGTAAGTTTTCTAGGGGGACCTGATACTCCCGGAATTGGCTTTGCCAGTGGTATTGACCGGTTAATGTTAGTTTTACAAGAGTTAAATAAAGATAAAGAAATAGATGATGGTATTTCTGTATATGTCATGGCCGTCAATGAAGAAGAAAGACTAACAGCTTTAAAACTAGTTCAAGACTTACGTTGGTGCGAAGTCAAAACGGAAATGGATTATTTAGACAAAGGACTTAAAGCTCAATTTAAACAAGCTGATAGACTAAAAGCTAGATTATTAATCATTTTAAATAGTGAAGATTTACAAAAGGGACTTATGACTGTCAAAGATAATTTGACTAAAGAAGAAATAAAAGTAGATGAAAACGAAATATTAGATTATATAATTAGTAATTTATAGGAGGATTTTATGGAAAATATTTATCGTAATATATATTGTGGTGAAATAACCAAAGAAGAAGTAGGTAATACTGTTAAAATTGCCGGTTGGGTTAATTCTGTTCGTAATTTAGGAAGTCTTGTCTTTCTAACGATTAGAGATGAAACAGGTATAGTTCAAGTAATAAGTGAAGATAAAGAAATTTTAAAAGATCTAACTCGTGAATCAACTGTTAGTATCACGGGAACTGTTAATTTAAGAAAAGATGCTAACCCTAATATGAAAACCGGGGAAATAGAAATACTTTTAGATAAGATAACTATTTTAGGTAAGTGTCTTAACGTCCTGCCTTTTGAAATAAACAGAAGTAAAGAAGCCAGTGAAGAAACTAGACTTAAATATCGCTATTTAGATTTGCGCAACCCACTTGTTCACGACAAGATTTTATTTAGAACTAAAGTTATTGATTATATCAGAAGTGTTATGAAAGGTATGAATTTCACAGAGATAACAACGCCAATTATTACTGCTTCTAGTCCTGAAGGAGCCAGAGATTTTGTTATTCCTTCAAGAAATTATAAGGGTAAATTTTATGCTTTACCCCAAGCCCCACAAATATATAAACAACTTTTAATGGTATCAGGCTTTAACCGTTACTTTCAAATAGCTCCTTGTTTTCGTGATGAAGACTGTCGGGCTGATCGTACCCTTGAGTTTTACCAATTAGATTTAGAAATGAGTTTTGCAACAGAAGAAGATGTTTATCTAGTAGGCGAAACAATATTCTATGAAGTATTTAAGCATTTTAGTGATAAAGAAGTATCCAAAAGACCTTTTAAAAGAATTCCTTTTAAAGAAGCAATGCTTAAATACGGAACAGATAAACCTGATTTACGCAACCCTTTAATTATTGAAGATATTACGGATATTTTTAAAAATACTCTATTTAATGGGTTCAAAGGAAAAGAAGTAAAAGCTATAAAGGTTGATAAAATAGATAAACCTAATTCTTGGTATAAAAAGATTGAAGAATTTATTAAAGAAAAAGGTGCCGAAGGCCTAGCTTATTTAAAAGTAGAAGAAGATTTAAGCTTAAAATCAACTATTACTAAGTTCTTAACGGAAGAAGAGATTAATGCCATAAAGACTAATTTAAAACTAGAAAGTGGTAATGTCATCTTTATTTTAGCTGGTAAAAACATTGCTAAAATAAGTGGTATTTTAAGAACTCATTTAGGAGAAGAATTAGAACTTATTGATAAAAATAAATTTGAATTTTGTATCATCAACGATTTTCCAATGTATGAGTGGAATGATGAAGAAGAAAAATGGGACTTTGGGCATAATCCCTTTAGTATGCCTAAAGGAGGCATTGATGCTTTAGAAAATATGCATCCTGGTGATATTGTTGCTAACCAATACGATTTTGTTTGTAATGGTAATGAAATGGCTAGTGGTGCTGTTCGTAATCATAATATTGAAATTATGAAAAAAGCTTTTTTAATCGCCGGTTATGATGAAGAAGTAATTAAAACTAAATTCCGTTCTTTATATACAGCCTTTCAATATGGTGCTCCTCCTCATGCTGGTATGGCTCCTGGGATAGATAGAATTATTATGCTTTTAACTGGTGAAGAAAACTTAAGAGAAGTACAATTATTCCCACCAAACGTAAGTGGCATGGATTTACTCATGGGTAGCCCTTGTGAACTGGAAGAACGACAATTAAGAGAATTACATATTAAAATAAGAGATTAGGAGGATAAATATGGATTTATGCGATTTATTTAAAGATATTAAAGATTATGTAGAAAAAGAAATTAAAGTAGAAGGTTGGATAAGAAATCATCGTGATCAAAAGACTTTTGGTTTCATTGATTTTTCTGATGGTACAACCTTCCAACATTTACAAGTAGTTTATGATGAGGCCTTAACCAATTTTTTAGAAGTTAAAAAGTTTTTAGTAGGAAGTGCCATTCAAGTAGAGGGTAAAATTGTCCCATCAAGTGGCAACCAAGAATATGAGTTAAAAGCTTCCTGTATAACTCTTTTAGGTGCCTGTCCTGAAGACTATCCTATTCAACCTAAAAGACATACTAAGGAATTTTTAAGAGAACAAGCTTATTTAAGACCACGAACTAATTTATTTCAAGCTGTATTTAGAGTAAGAAGTATTGCTGCCTATGCTATTCATAAATACTTTCAAGATAATGGTTACATTTATTTTCATGCTCCCATAATAACTTCCAGTGATTGTGAAGGAGCCGGTGAAATGTTTCAAGTAACAACTATCCCCTTAGATAAAATAAAAGGGGAAGTAGATTATAGCAAAGATTTTTTTGGCAAAATGGCTAATTTAACTGTAAGTGGCCAATTAGAAGCAGAGACCTTTGCTTTAGCCTACAAAAAAACTTACACTTTTGGACCTACATTTAGGGCTGAGAACTCTAATACCAAGACTCATGCTTCTGAGTTTTGGATGATTGAACCCGAAATAGCTTTTTGTGATTTAGAAAAAGATATGGATATCATGGAAGACATGTTAAAATATATTGTTAAGTATGTTTTAGATAATGCTCCTTTAGAAATGGATTTTTTTGATAAATTTGTGGAAAAAGGTTTAAAAGCTAAATTAGAAAGATTAATAAATAGCACTTTTGCTAGAGTTGATCATGAAGAAGTTATTAAAATTCTTAAAGAAGCACCTGTTAAATGGGAATTTGCTCCCGAATATGGTGGCGATATTGCTAAAGAACACGAAAAATACATTACTGAGTATTTTAATGGACCAGTCTTTATCAAAAATTGGCCTAAAGACATTAAAGCTTTCTACATGAAACAAAATCCTGATGGCAAGACTGTTGCGGCTGTTGACCTTGAAGTACCAGGAGCAGGAGAATTAATTGGTGGCTCCCAAAGAGAAGAAAATTATGATAAATTAGTAGCCAGAATGAAAGAACTAGATATGGATGCAAATTCAATGGAGTGGTATTTAAACTTAAGAAGATATGGTGGTTGTGTGCATTCTGGTTTTGGAATGGGCTTTGAAAGACTATTAATATATCTAACTGGTGTTGATAATATTCGTGATGTTATCCCTTATCCAAGAACACCAAAGAATTGTGAGTATTAGGAAGGATTATAAATATGGGTAAAATAATAGCCATAGTTGGCATGTGTGGTTCAGGCAAATCAGTTGCTTGTAACTTTTTAGAAGAAGAAGGTTTTAAAAAAGTCTATTTTGGCGGGGTAACTTTAGCCAAATTGCAAGAAAATAATTTAGAAGTTACGCCGGAAAATGAAAAATACATGCGTGAAAAATTAAGGGATGAACTCGGAATGGGAGCTTATGCTATCGTTTTACTTCCCCAGATTAAAGAATTATCCAAAGAAAATGATGTTGTCTTAGATGGTCTCTATTCATGGGATGAACTTAAGATATTAAAAGATGAATTTGGTGATGTTCTTACCACCATCGCTATTATCGTTGATAAAAAGATTCGTTATGAAAGACTAAGCATTCGTCCTATAAGACCTTTTAATAACAAAGAGGCTCAACATAGAGATATTTCGGAAATAGAAAATATTGCTAAAGCTGGTCCTATTGCTTATGCCGATTATTACATCGATAATAATAAGAGCATAAAAGATTTTCATGATAGATTAAAAGCAATACTAAAAGATTTAGAAAGGAATTGAATAATGGCAAAGTTTACCAAAGAAATGGTTGATGATTACGCTGAAAAACTACTTATTGGTTTAACGGATGAAGAAAATAAAATGGTTTTAGATGAATTTGAATCTATTGATAAAAACATTGATTTAATAAATGAAATACCAAACATTAAAGAGGTTGAACCTATGACTCATGCCTTAGATGATTTTGTAATTGAGTTAAGGGAAGATATTGCCGAAGAATCAATTAGAATTGAAGATGCCCTAAGAAATGCTGGAAAAACAGATGGTCGGGAAATAGAAGTACCAAAGGTGGTGGATTAACATGACAGAAAAAAGCATTATTGAACTTCATGAGTTACTAAAAAAAGGGGAAATAACAAGTGAAGATTTAGTAAAAGAATCTTTACAAAAATCCCATGAAATAAATGACAAATACCATGCTTTTGTAACTATTTGTGATAATGTCACTCCACCGATTACTACAGATAGTTTAGTATCAGGCATCCCTTTTAGTGTCAAAGACAATTACTCCACTAAAGATGTTTTATCAACCGGTTCATCTAATACTTTAAAAAATTATGTACCTTTTTATACAGCAACGGTAGTCCAAAAATTATTTGATGCCGGGGCTATAATGGTTAATAAAACGGCATTAGATGAATTTGGCATGGGTGGCACGGGAACTACCTGTCACACCGGCCCAGTATTAAATCCATGGGATCCTAAAAGAATGTGTGCTGGTTCCTCAGCTGGCTCTGCTTGTGCTGTTGCAAGTGGCGTTGTCCCTTTTGCTTTAGGTAGTGATACCGGGGACTCTATTCGTAAACCAGCAGCTTACTGTGGTATTGTTGGTTATAAACCTACTTACGGCATGCTTTCTCGTTATGGCCTATTTCCTTTTGCAAGCAGTCTAGATCACTGTGGTGTCTTAACACGAAGTGTTCTAGATGCCGCTATAGTTACTGATATTATGAAAGGGATAGATGAACATGATATGACCAGCTGGGATTCAAGTCATATTCACTTACAAGAGGCCTTAACTGGTAATATTAAAGGTAAAAAGTTGTTTTATATTAAAGAAATATGTGATATTAATAATTATCCTAAAGCTACTGAAACTTTAAAAAAACATTTAAAAAACTTCTTTAAAACCCTAGAATTATTAAAAGCAAATGGTGCTATAGTAGAAGAAGTTAGTGTTGATACTAAACTTTTAAATGCGATAGCTAGTGTGTATGTTGTTATATCTTGTGCCGAAGCCACTAGTAACATGTCTAATTTAACTGGAATTATCTTTGGACCGAGAAGTGATAAGAACAATGTTTTTGATATGATGAAAGAACATCGTACTTTAGGTTTTTCTCCCTTAATCAAAAGAAGATTTGTAATTGGATCCTATGTTTTACAAAAAGAAAATCAAGAGCGTTACTTTAATAATGCCGCTAGAGTTAGAAGATTAATTGTAAATAAAATGAAAGAATTATTTAAAGAATATGATGCCTTAATTCTTCCTGTATCTAGTGGTCCAGCCAAAAAATTTAATGAAGATAATGATATTTTAGATGATAACACTAGTGTTTTAGAAGAACATTTACAAATTGGTAACTTTGGTGGGTTCCCCTCAATTACCATTCCCAATGGTTTTATTAATGATTTACCAGTCGGTATTAATATAACTGGAAATTGTTTTGATGATGAAAACATCTTAAATATAGCTTACACGCTCGAATCCCTTATGCCTTATAAAGGTCAAATAGCAAAGGAGAGAAAATCATGAAAAAGCAAATAGCAACTATTGGCATTGAAATGCATTGTGAATTTAAGAGTAACTCCAAAGTATTTTCCTGTGCCAAAAACGCTTATAGTGAAATACCAAACTGTAATATAGCTCCTCTTGATATGGCTTTCCCAGGGACTCTTCCCGTTTTAAATAAAAAATGTGTAGAAGATGCCCTAAAAATAAGCCTTGCTTTAAACTGTAAACAACCAGAGTATATGGTATTTGATCGCAAAAACTACTATTATCCTGATTTACCTAAAGGTTATCAAATAACCCAGATGTATAATCCCATAGGCATTAATGGTAAGATAGATATAGAAGTTGATGATCAAATAATACCAGTATATATTCATGATGTTCACCTAGAAGAAGACGCGGCCAGTCTAGACCATTTCTCTTTTACTACTAATATAGATTATAATAGATGTGGCGTACCTTTATTTGAACTCGTAACAGAGCCATGCTTCCATTCATCTAAAGAAGTTTCTGCTTTCCTAGAACATATTATAAGAATATATCGTTATTGTAATGTTTCTGATGCTGATACCAAAAAAGGTCAAATTAGATGTGATGTTAATGTATCTATCGCTGATTATGATGCTTTAGAGTTAGGAACAAAAGTTGAAACCAAAAATGTTAACTCAATTGGTGGGGTAATAGGAACTATTGATTATGAAATAAAAAGACAAACTAAGTTAAAAGAAGAAGGAAGATATAATGAGGTTATTCAAGAAACTAGAAGATGGGATGAAGAAACTAAAACTACTAAAAGAATGCGTAATAAAATAGATGCCATCGATTATAAGTATTTTGTTGAACCAAATATTCCCAAATTTAAAATTACTGAGAGTTATTTAGAATCTATTAAAAAAAGCATTCCTAGACTACACTTAGAACGCAAGTTTAATTATATCAATAATTATAGTCTAAATAATTATGATGCAGAAATTCTTGTAAAAGATAAAGAAATATCCGATTATTTTGAAGAATGTTTAAAGCTTGGAGTTGATGCTAAAAGTGCTGCTAACTGGATAATTACCCAAATAATGGGTTATCTAAATAAGACTAATGCTTCTATTAATGATTTATATCTAACTCCCAAAAGATTAAAAGATTTAATTAATGAATTAGCTAAGGGTACTATAAGTAGTAAACAAGCCAAAGAAATATTTATAAAAGTAATTGAAGAAAAAAAAGAAGTTAATGACTTCGTTAGTAAAGAAAGTGCCCAAATAAGTAATAAAGAAGAATTAACGCAAATAATTGATGATATCCTAGCAAATAACCCTTCACAAATAGAAGAATACAAAAATGGTAGAACAAATATTTTTGATTATTTTGTGGGACAAGTAATGAAACAAACAAGAGGAAAAGCTAATCCTGTTCTAACTAAAGAAATATTAACTCAAAGACTTAATAACAAATTTTAAGAATAAGGAATAAAAGATGAAAATAAAACAATTTATTAAAAATTTAAAATAAGCCGAATTTAAGATAAAGTTTTACATTTTATCTTTTCTTTTGTATAATATTATTAGGAAGTGAGTAGTATGTCAAAAAAGAATATTATATTAATAATTACTATTATAATTCTATTTATAGGTGCATCTATTGCTATTTATTTTTTTACTAAAGAGAATAGAGAATTAAATATAACCGGAACTGTATTATTAAGTGGTGATGGTTATATTATGCTTGAAACTAAAGAAGGAGACTATATTATTAATAATATAAAAAATTCATATGAAAGTGGCGATGAAATAACAGTTACATATAAGAAAAATAGTCTAAAAGATTCTACTAATCCCAAAGAAGTTACTGCTCTAAAAGAAACATTAATAAACGAAAACAACATCAAAAATCTTGAAGAAAATAACACTTCCCCAGAAGACGAAAATATAACAACAAATAAAGATGAAGTAACCGAAACAAAACCTATTGATAAAAATCAAGAAACTGTTCCTATTGAAAACAAGAACAATAATGAAAATAATAATATAACTAATAAAAGTGCCGATGAAGAAGTCCTTGAATACGTAAATGCTATTCAAAGTGATACTAATAACGGTCTTACAAGTTCTCTAAAAAGTGGTTTTATTACCATTGTCGATTTTTTGTTTTACAACGGTTCTATAGCGGGTCACACCTTTAACGAACTTACAACTACTGCTAAACTAGAAGTATTATCAATAGCATTATATCTTGATAATAAAATAGATAGCATTTTCCCTGGTTATAAAGAGTCGATTAGTAATGAAGCAAACAATGTATATACTAGCATTAAAAATTTAATTGTAAGTACTTATTTAGATATAACAACAAGTATTTGTAGCAAAGATAGTGATTTATGTGAAAGTGCCAAAAGTAATTTTCAAGATTTAAAGACCAATTTTGGCTTAACTTGGGATCTCATCAAAAATTTAGCAAGTTCAGGCTTAGATAAACTAGCAAACTGGTATGAAATTTGGAGTGGTAAATAATAAACATAGAGTGTTAGGTTTAATTTTTAAAAATCTAATACTCTTTTTGTTCCTAAACTTTACTCAAAACAAAGCATATTTTAACTATTAAAAGTCTTTTTTTTTGTAATTTTTTATGCTATACTATTTTTAATAGGTAGGTTGATTATATGATATTTGGTAAAATTTTATATATTAGTGATAATATAGCTCATGTAGAAAACATAAGTAAAGACACAATAACAGCAGATTTAATGAACATTCACGTTATATTTGAAGATAATGATCAAAGAATACTAGGTGAAGTAGTTGAATTAAATGCTGAAGAAATTAAAATACGTTTCCTAGGTGAATATGTTAATAATAGGTATGTAAACGGTGTTATTAGAAAGCCTTTACTTTCAAGTACTTTAAGAATAATTAATAGTGAAGAACTTTTAGAATTAGTAGGAACATTAAGCAATAAAAGTTTTACCTTAGGTTCAAGTGCTACTTATAAAGGTTTTTCAATATGTCCTAACATAAATGATTTATTTTCTAATCATTTAGCTATTTTTGGTAATAGTGGTTCTGGTAAATCATGTGGTGTATCAAGAATTATCCAAAATATTTTTAGTAACCCCAAAACGGTAACTTACAATGCTAATATGTTTTTCTTTGATGCTTATGGTGAATACAAAAATGCCTTTGGTTCACTCAATAAAATAAATCCTAGTTACAATTATAAATTTATTACAACTAATCCTACAGAAGAAACCGATTATCTTTTAAAAATACCGGTAAATTTATTAACTCTAGATGATATAGCCTTATTATTACAAGCAAATTCTCACTCCCAATTGCCAATATTAGAGCGTAGTATTAAATATGCGAAAATTTTTTCTAGTGACTCTGAAGAAGTTGTAAAATACAAAAACCATTTAATAGCTAAAGCTTTAATTGCTATTTTATTTAGTAATTCCACTACTAGTTACAAAAAAAATGAAATATTTAAAGTTATTGAAGTATGTCACACTAAAGAATTTGATTTTGATTCAACTATACCAGGCCTCGGTTATACAAGAAGTTTTAGTGAATGTTTTGAAATTGATTCTAATGGTAATTTTGGTGAATCTGTTTTAATTACCGAGTACATCTTAAAACATATTGATGAATCAATTGTTGAAATGCCTGTACCCGAAAAAGCTTTTTATACTTTAAGAGATTTGGCAAATGCTTTAGAATTTACTTTAATTAGTGAAGGATTTCAAGGAAACCAAATGATGTATAACGAAGCTATGATCTTACAAGTTAGACTTAATACCATTATAGGTGGTAATGTTAATAATTATTTTGATGGTTCCAAATATACTAGTACCGAAGACTTTGTCGCTGAGTTATGCCAAAAAGAAAATGCTAGAGCTCAAATTGTTAATATCAACTTAGAAGATATTGATGATGCTTATGCCAAAGTTATTGTTAAAATTATTTCTAAAATATTATTTGATTATGCTAAAGGTTTAGAAAAAAGAGCCAGTATTCCTTTTCATTTATTCTTAGAAGAAGCTCATAGATATATTCAACAAGATACTGATACTTTCTTACTTGGATACAACATCTTTGATCGTATAGCTAAAGAAGGTCGTAAATATGGTGTTTTACTTGATATAATTTCTCAAAGACCGGTTGAAATAAGTGATACTGTTATAGCCCAATGTTCTAATTTCCTAATATTTAAAATGACTCACCCTAAAGATATTAAATATATTGAAGAAATGCTTCCTAACATTAGTGCTGATGTTATCGAAAAAATGAAAGTTTTACAACCCGGAAACTGTGTAGCTTTTGGTGGGGCATTTAAAATACCAATGATTTGTAAATTACAAATGCCTGATCCAATGCCATACTCAACTAACTGTAATGTATCTGCCTGTTGGGAAGAAGAACCAAATAGTAATTCTCCTACAAGTAGTGAACCAGTAGCAAATAATTACGAAACAGAAGGAGTGCCAACTAGCAATTTAGAAGAACAAATGAGTAATGCCAATTCTATAAGCGAAGAGGTACCTATTAATAATAATGAACAAACTAATAACGAAGATTTTGATCCTATGGCCGGATTATAATAAAAAAACTTGAAATTATTAAGCGTACCACTAAATTATATGATAAATATATTCATAATAAACTTCCTTTAAATATTAAAAATAGGTGCTGTAATTATAAAAAACTAGAGAAAGCTTGCCTAAATTATCATCTAGTTAAAATATAACTTGACAATAAATGTTAAAAATGCATATAACTACTTGAATAAAAAATGAAATATATGCTATAATAATAATGCCTAGAGGATATAGTTTATCTGTAGTTATAAAACCGACTATGTGATAGCCTTGGGAGAATAATTACATGTGGAGTTGAAGACTGGTCGTTGATTAGCCAGGATCCAGAAGCATGTATGTTTCTTACCACCTCGCGAGAGCGGGTTTTTTATCACCAGGTAGACTTTCCATCTGGGTTTTTATTTGGTATAATTTAGGTGGTGATGTTATGTTTACTAGATTAATTCCTTTAATAGGGAATGATAATTTAGAAAAAATCAAAAATACTAAAATATTATTAGTAGGTGTTGGTGGAGTAGGGGGCTTTACTTTAGAAGCTTTAGTTAGAAGTGGATTTAATAATATTACCATAGTAGATGGTGATACTATTGAAGAATCAAATTTAAATAGACAAATTATTGCTACTAAAAGTAATATTAACAAAAGAAAAATAGAGGAAGCCTTAAATAGATGTCTTTCTATTAATAGTAATATTAATATTAAAACAATTGATAAAATGTTAACTAAAGATAATTTTTCTAAATATATTAATGAAGATTATGATTATATTATTGATGCTTGTGATGATTTAAATATTAAAGTAACACTAATTAAATATGCCAAAACTAATAACATTAAAATAATTAGTGCTTTAGGTACGGGAAAAAAACTTAATCCTAAATATTTAGAAATAACGAGTCTAACTAAAACCGCAAATGATCCTTTAGCAAGAAAGTTAAGAAGTATGATTAGAAAAGAAAACTTAGATTTAGATATACCAGTTATTTTCAGTAAAGAAACAAGTATTGATACTAAAAACATTATAGGTTCATGTATATTTGTTCCTGCTGTAGCAGGTATATATTTAGCTAATTATGTGTTTTTAGATATTATAAAGCCTCAAGACAATTCTTGAGGTTTATCTATTATACCCAGCATATAATCAGCAGATATATTATATTTTTTGCATAATTCATAAAGAAAAGGTGTACCTATTATTGTTCTTTTGTTTTCGTGATATACAATTATAGATCGAGAGATGTTTAATTTTTGTGCCAAGCTGTTTTGGGTCAAATTGTTCTTTTTTCTAAATTCTTTTAGCCTTTGGCTTGATATTTCTCGGTTTATTTCATGTTTATTAACTTTATAGTTTTTGATATTTGTTAATCCTAGTAGATAATCAATTGATACATTAAAATAATTAGCGATTTGATTTAATCTTTTTATAGGAATAATATCATATTGTTGTTCGAATTGATTAATAGAACTTCTTGATATACCAAGTTCTTTACCTAATTGTTTTTGTGATACATTTTCTTTTTCTCTTAATTCTTTTATTCTTTTTCCATATTCAAAATTCATGTTTTTCACCGGTAATATTTTCTCATATCAAGTCTCTTAAAATAATTTTGTGACTGTTATTGATACAAATTTATTGACTTTTTTTGTAGCTGATATTATAATTTATATGTAAGCTAGAAAATTTATCATTTATGATAACTGATTTATATAAAACCGTAAATGAAGTAGAGCTTATGGTAAAGGATGGAGTATAAATGAAAAAGAATACCAAAATAATGATTTTAGCAGGGGTAGCGTTAATTGTGTTAGTAGGAGCAATAGGAATTACTTTTGCTTATCTATCAACTGGAGGAAGTCAGGAGCAAGCAAATACATTTAACAGTGGTTGTTTAAGTATAAGCTTAACCAATGAATCAGCATCAATTAACCTAACTAGTGCTTATCCTATATCAGATATAGAAGGACTAGGAACAACGAGTTATGATTTTACCATAACAAATAATTGTAACTCATCAACTAATTATCAAATCAATCTAGAAAGTCTAAATCAAGTATCAAATACTCTAGGAGCAGACTACATCAAAGTATCTTTATCAAGTGATACGGTAGGTAATGTTATATCAAAACTAAGTGATAATACAGAAGTAACACCAACACTAGATGGTGCTTATGCATCACATAATCTTTATATAACAAGTATTGGAGCAAATGAATCAAAGACATATCACTTAAAACTATGGATCGATTATGATGCAACAATAGATGTGGCAGCAAACAAAATATATACATCCAAAATCAACGTTATTGCTAATCCAGAAACACAAGTAATAGATAGCATGGAAGCTACATTTACTACTTCAGGCTCAACTATGACAGCAAACCTAACAGATAATGTCACAAGTGCAACATACTGCACTTCAACGGACAATATGTGTACTCCAAATACAAGTGCTAGTATATCAAGTAATAGCTATAATGTAACCTTATCAGGAGCGACAACAAAACAAGTAGCAACAGTACTAGGTAATATTGATGTAAATACATCAACACCTCAAATAGTATGTACGAGATTAAACGGAACAAGTAAAGTAATATGTAGTAATCCAAATGAAATAGATGTAACACCTGATTTTGCGTTTACTAGTGAACAAGCTGATAATGGAATAGGGGCATGCTATTATAATGGAGAACAAGTATATAATTATGAAGAATATGATTACAGCTATGTAACAGAAGAAACATGTCAAAAAGTTTATCGTGCTGGTTATGTTGAAGAGGGTAATGTTTATTATGAATATTTTGATTCAACTGCTGAAAATTATTGGACTTATGAAGGAGAAGGGGGATGGAATGGAAGTACGTGTACTTTTGAAGGAAATCCTGTATATGATTGGTATGATAATGATATAACTGAAGAGAGTAATTGTGGTGCAGTATATTATGATTCCAATTATGAAATACATTACACTATGATAGAGGACGTAGGAAGTGGGACATA
>CALVHJ010000027.1 GCA_944327425.1 uncultured Bacilli bacterium | reverse complement strand
GATATTGCAAAAAAATGTTTAGAAAAAAAGATTAAAACTGTTGTTTTTGATAGAGGTGGATACCTATATCATGGACGTGTAGAAGCTTTAGCTGAAGCTGCACGTGAAAACGGTCTCAAATTCTAGAGTGGAGGACGAATATGCCAAAGAAAGTTGATAATAAGAAAAATTTATTAGAAGAAAAAGTTATCTCTATTGGTAGAGTAACTAAAGTTACTAAAGGTGGTAGACACTTTAGATTCTCAGCAACTGTTGTTGTTGGTAACCGTAGAGGTTTAGTGGGAATTGGTACAGGAAAAGCTAATGAAGTACCAGAAGCTATAAAGAAAGCTTTACAAGCTGCTAATAAGAATGTTGTTAAAGTATCTTTAATGGATAATAGAACAATTCCACATGAAGCAACCTGTAAAGTTGGTAGAGCTGTTGTGATGATAAAGCCTGCAGTAGCAGGTACGGGAATTATCGCTGGTGGTGCTGCTAGAGCTGTATTAGAACTTGCTGGTGTTAAAGATATTGTTTCTAAATCTCTTGGTTCTAATACAAAAATAAATGTAGCTAAAGCAACACTTGAAGCTTTAAAATCACAAAAGAGTCCTGCTAAGATTGCAGCTCTACGTGGCAAGAAAGTGGAGGAGTTATAATATGAAGTTAGAATCATTACCTAAATCAAACGAAACAAAGGCTCGTAAAAGAGTTGGACGTGGCCCAGGAAGTGGTATGGGTAAAACCTCTACTCGTGGACAAAAAGGACAAAAATCAAGAAGTGGATCAAGTATTAGTGCTTGGTTCCAAGGTGGACAAACTCCTATATATAGAAGAATTCCTAAAAGAGGGTTCAACAATGCTCGTTTTGAAACGAAATTTGCAACAATTAATTTAAGTGATTTAGAACGTTTCTTTAATGATGGTGATGTTGTTACTCCTGAAGTACTTAAAGAAAGAGGAATTATAAAAAAACAACTTAATGGTGTTAAAGTTTTAGCAAGTGGAGAACTTACTAAGAAGTTAACTGTTAAGGCTCAAAGATTCTCATCTGCCTCTGTTACAAAAATAGAAAATGCTGGCGGTAAAGCTGAGGTGATTTAGATGTTTAAAGGAATTACCAAAATATTTAGTAAATCTAATAAAGACTTAAGAAAAAGAATTTATTTTACATTATTTTGTTTAGGATTTTTTGCTCTGGGGTTAAATATAACTATTCCATGGGCGGGAGCTTCTATTGCTTATGAAGAATTAGGCTTCTTAGAAATTTTTAACTTGATGAGTGGTGGAGGTTTACAAAGCTTTTCAATATTTGGGTTGGGTGTTAGTCCTTATATTACAGCAAGTATTATTACCCAACTTTTGCAAATGGATATTATACCTTATTTTAAAGATTTGAAAGAACAAGGTTATGTTGGTAGACAAAAAATTAATAAGATTACTAGATATTTAGGTATTATCATTGCCTTTATACAAGCTTATGCAATAAGTGTATTTTATGCAAGTACTAATGATGTGATGGATATCTTAAAAATAAGTTTAGTTATGACAGCGGGTACAGCTTTCTTACTTTGGTTGGGTGATCAGATAACCCAAAAAGGTATAGGTAATGGACAGTCATTATTAATTATGGCAGGTATTTTAATTAGTATGCCTAATGTATTTACAAGTGTATATAATGCATTTATTAATGGTAATATGGAAATAGGTTTGGGTATTACACTATTTTTAGTGTATATTATCTGTTATATTTTAATTATTGTGGGTATTATTTGGGTTCAACTTGCGGAAAGAAGAATTCCAATACAATATTCGAATAGAACAACTAGTGCATATGGGGCTCAACAATCATTCTTGCCTATTAAAATTAATAGTGCAGGAGTTATCCCTGTAATATTTGCATCAGTTATTACAACAATACCAGGAACAATTGTTACCTTGATTGGTAATGAAAGTGCAGTTAATTTTGTTAACAATTATATTATTTATACTTCACCGACTGGTTTCTTGTTATATATTGTCTTAATTTTTGCTTTTTCTTATTTTTATACATTTTTAACGATGAATCCAGAAGAAATGAGTAAAAATTTAAATAAGAATGGAGGATATATTCCAGGAGTTAGACCGGGTGCTGATACGAGTGGTTATATTAGTAAAACATTATCAAGACTTACTTTAGTTGGAGCAGTCTTTCTAGTAATTTTAGCAGGACTTCCGATAATGATTTCTACTTTTACTAGTTTACCTCAAAGTGTTAGTTTAGGGGGAACAGGTATTTTAATTGTTGTGGGTGTTGTTATTGAAACATATAAACAAATAGAAAGTAGTTTGACAGCGAGAAATTATGCCGAGAGGAAAAAGAGGTTGCGTTAAATGAAAAACATCATTTTTATCGCTCCTCCGGCCGCTGGCAAAGGAACTATTAGTGATTATCTAGTTGAAAATTATAATTATGTTCATTTATCTACAGGTGATTTACTTCGAACAGAAGTTAGTTTGGGTACTTTACTAGGAAAGGAAATAGATGAACTTATTACTAAAGGAAAGTTAGTTAGTGATGATTTAATAATTAGTCTAGTTAATAATGAGTTAACTAAACTTAATGGTAGATTATTTATTCTAGATGGATTCCCAAGAACTTTAGGACAAGCTCATAAGTTAGATCAAATGTTAGCAAGTTTAGGTGTTACTAACAATGTAGTTATCTATTTAGATATAGATGTGGAAGAAGCTTCTAAAAGGGCTTTAGGAAGAGTTATTTGTCCTAATTGTAAAAGGAGTTATCATCTTTATAATGAGGGCTTTAAGCCTTTAAATGATAATCTTTGTGATGATTGTAATACGGTATTAGAAAAAAGAAGTGATGATACTGAAGTAACATTCAAAAATCGCTTTCTTTCATACTTAACTAATACTGGTCCGGTAATAGATTATTATAAAAAACAAAATAGACTAGTAAAAATTTCTATAAATGATAAATCAATTACAGATGTTATTAAAGAAGTAATTAAGGTTGCTTCGGAATATTCTACCAGTAGTAAAGAGGCGGAATTTAGGTTAAAAAGCGGGGGTTCAAATGATTAGTATTAAAAGTGATCGGGAAATAGAACTCATGAGAGAAGCTGGTAGGCTTAACTATTTAACTCATGAAGAACTTAAGAAATATTTAAAGGTTGGAGTTAAGACTAAAGAATTAGATAAAATTGCTTATGATTTTATTACTCGAAACCATGCTAAACCATCTTTTTTAAACTACGAGGGTTATCCTGCTAGTATTTGTGTATCTATTAATGATGAAGTGGTTCATGGGATACCTGGTAATAGACGGATCAAAGATGGCGATGTAGTATCAATTGATATTGGTGTAGAGATACATGGATATCATAGCGATGCGGCTAGAACTTATGTTATTGGTGAGGCAAGCACAGAAGTACAAAACTTAGTTAAGAATACTGAACTTGCTTTGTATGCAGGCTTGCATAAAATTCATGAAGGTGCTAAAATAGGAGATATTGGTGCCTCTATTGAGAAATTTGCACATGAACATGGTTTAAGTGTTGTAGAGGAACTTGTTGGTCATGGGGTAGGAACTAATATTCATGAAGATCCTGATGTACCCAATTATGGTAAAGAGGGAACAGGCGTTACTTTAAAGGCAGGCATGGTTATAGCAGTAGAACCAATGCTTAATTTAGGTAGTAGATACGTTTATCTTCATGATAATGATTGGACTATTTCAACAGATGATGGCTCTTTAAGTGCACATTTTGAACATACGGTCGTAGTTACAAAAGATGGATATGAAATATTAACAGGAGAGATTAGCAAATGAAGAAAAATTATAGAAATGATGTTAATCAGAAAACAAAAGAGGAAAAAATTGAAGTTGAAGGCAAAGTTATTGAAGTCCTTAAGGGCAGTGATTACTTAGTAGAACTTCAAAATGGATTTACTGTAAAAGCCTACGTTTCTGGTAAAATGCGAGTAAATATGATTCGTATTCTACCAGGTGATACGGTAACAATTGAACTCTCGCCTTATGATTTAACACGTGGGCGGATAACATGGAATAAAAGATAATGGAGGTATAAATTATGAAAGTTAGACCATCAGTAAAGAAAATTTGTAAAAAATGTAAAATTATTAGAAGAAAAGGTAAAGTTATGGTTATTTGTGAAAATCCAAAACACAAACAAACCCAAGGATAAGTGAGGAGGAAATATGGCACGTATTAAGAACATTGAATTACCAAGTGAAAAACAAATTTGGATTGGCTTAACAGCTATCTATGGTATTGGTAAAAGTTTAGGTAAAACAATTTGCTTGAATGCAGATGTTAATCCAGAGACAAAAGTTAAGGATTTAACAGATGCAGAAATTGCTCGTTTACGTAAAGAGGTTGAAAATCATGTTGTAGAAGGTGATTTACGTAGAAATGTGCAAATGAGCATAAAAAACAAAATGGAAATTAACTGCTACCAAGGAGTTAGACATAAAAAAGGACTTCCGGTAAGAGGTCAAAGAACAAACCGTAATGCTCATACTCGTAAGGGTAGAGGTAAAGTAGTAGCAAATAAGAAAAAAGCTGGAAAGTAGGTGGGATAAATAATGGCATATAATAGAAGAAAAAGAAAAGTAAAAAAGAATATTCCGGAAGCTGTAGCTCATATTCATTCTACTTATAATAATACAATTGTTACTATTACAGAAAAAGATGGTAGTGTTATAGCTTGGGCATCAAGTGGGACTATTGGTTATAAAGGAAGTAAAAAGAAAACTCCTTTTGCTGCTGGTATTGCTGCTGATGCGGCTGCAAAAGCAGCACAGGAACAGGGTGTTAAAAAGGTTGATGTTGTTGTTAAAGGACTTGGTTCAGGAAGAGAGACTGCTATTCGTTCACTTCAAGCTGCAGGTCTTGAAATTACTTCAATTACTGATGAAACACCAGTACCACATAATGGTTGTCGTCCACCAAAACGTCCGAGAAATTAATTAGAAAGTTAGAGGAGAGGTTAGAAATATGATTAGTTTTGAAAAGCCAGAATATAAAATAAGTGAATACCAAGAAAGCAATTATTATGGAAAATTTGAATTAGAACCCCTTGAAAGAGGTTTTGGAACAACTATTGGAAATGCTTTAAGAAGAGTAATGCTATCAAGCTTACCAGGAAGTGCAATTACTTCTGTTAAAATTGAAGGTGTGCTTCATGAATTTCAAAAAATTGATGGAGTTGTAGAAGACGTAACAAGTATTGTTTTAGCTCTTAAAAATGTTGTTGTTAAAAATCATACTGATGAAGTTAAAACATTGCATTTATTTAAAAATACCGAAGGAGCTGTTACCGCAGGTGATTTTGAAAAAAATGCTGATGTTGATATTATTAATCCAGACTTAGTTATTTGTAACTTAGCCCAGGGTGGTAAAATCGACATGGAAGTAACTGTTTTTAACGGTAAAGGTTATGTTGATGCAAAAGAAAATAAGAAATTATTTGCAGAAAATAAAGTGGGAGTAATTGCAATTGATTCTAATTATTCTCCTATTGAACTTGTTAAATATGATGTAGAATCTACTCGTGTTGGACAAAATGAAAACTATGATAAACTAATAATGGAAATTAATACCGATGGAGCTATGATGCCAGAGGAAGCTATGGCACTTGCTGCTAGAATATTAATTGAACACTTTAATATTATTGCTGATTTAAATAGTATTAGCGATATTACTGGTTTAATGCAAGAAAAGAAAGTGGATACAATTACTAAAACTTTGGAAACACCGATTGAAGAAATTGAATTCTCTGTTAGAGCTTACAACTGTCTAAAAAGAGCTGGTATTCATACTGTTCAAGATCTTATTTCTAAAAGAGAAGTTGAAGTTACGAAAATACGTAATTTAGGTAAAAAATCACTTAAAGAAGTTTTAGATAAAGTAGCAGAAATGGGACTTAAATTTAGAGATTAAGGAGGACTAACATGCAATATAGAAAATTAAGTAGGGAGTCTAGACATAGAAGAAGTATCCTTGCTAATATTACCCGTGATGTAATTATGAACGAATATGTTGTTACAACGGAAGCTAGAGCCAAAGAAGTAAGAAAATTTGTTGATAAGATGATTACTTATGGTAAGAAAGGTACTTTAGTTAGTAGAAGAAAAGCTTTAGCTTTTCTTTACAACGACAGTGATGTTGTTAATAAAGTTTTTGATGAACTTGCTAAGCGTTATGAAACTAGAAATGGTGGTTATACAAGAATTATTAAGCTTAATGAACGCCATGGTGATGATGCATTACAAGTTAGACTTGAACTTGTTTAAGGACTGTATTTTACAGTTCTTTTTTGTATAATTTATGTCAATTATTTAGCAAATCTATTTTCTTGAGATATTTTATTTTGTATAATTGGGTTAGGAGGTATAATATGATGGATCCAGAAATGAAGGCGGCTTTTGATATTATTATAAATAATCAAAAAGAATTGTTGGAACAACAACGTGTTAATAATATGTTGATGCTTGCTAATAATTCTAATTTAACACCAGAGATGCAACAGGAATATTTGAATAGAGCTATGACTATGATGGGACTCTCAATAGAGCGTGAATCAGATGCTTCTAGAAGTTTCATGTAATTAGTTATATTGTTAATTTTTTCATATAAAATAACTCAAGATTATTTGTCTTGAGTTTATTTCATGTATAAATCATAGTATTCATCATAGGTTAGTCCTGAATTATGAACTTTGGTAGCTAGTTCTACTCCTAGATATCTTAAATGCCATGGTTCTTCCATAAATTGAGTAATGTGTTGACATCCTTTAGGGTATCTTACAATAAAGCCGTATTCATAAGAGTTACTAAGCATCCATTCATAGTCTTTTTCAGTTAGATTATCTAGTAAAGTGTTGCTTCTAACGTCTATTGCTAATCCTAATTGATGTTCAGAGAATCCTGGTCTGGCTGAATAAGTATCAGCAGCTTTTACACCATCTCTAGCTACATAATTATTATAAAGTTTATTTTGGGTATTATAGGAACGATAAGCACTAAATGGATAAATTATGACATTATCTAAGAGAGCAGCACTAACAAGTTCTTCATAGGCAGTAGCTGCTTCTCTTCTAAGTGTGTATGTATAACCAGAATTGTAAGATAATGCTACTAAATCATTTGGTTCATAATCATCTGGTAATTTATGATATTTGTTTACAAGTATTGTTAAATCATTTAAAGCTTCTTCAGTAGTGTAAGTAGTATATTCGGAATAACCTTCTTTATCTAAACCAATATTTACATAAGTAACAATAGTTGCCAAGTCATAATTTTGGTTTTCTTCTTGATAAGATAAATATCTTTCTATTTTGCTTATATCAAAGTTGGTAATATCTTTATATGCTAATATATTTATATAATCCATATTTAATATTATGTTGATATTATCGCTTATATTCGTTGTTATGTAGTTTATTTCTTCGCTATTATAGTTTTTGTCTAATAAACGATTTATTATAGTACTAAAATTTGTAATATTTTTATATTCTATATCGTAGTAATAATTTAGATATTCTTTTTTAAAATTATTGCTTTCTAGTAATACTTCAACTGTTTTAGAGTATTCATGATTATTTATTTCTTCATATAAATCTAATTCTTTCATAACATTTACTGATGTTAAATTATAGGCACTTTTATCTTTTTCTTCTTCTTTGGTTTTGCTAGAAAATATTTTTAAAATCGTTATAGATATAATGAAAATAATAAGAATTACTAGTAAAACACTTAAAGATATTTTAACCCATTTATTCATTTAATTCACTCCTAATTAAGTATATTATATCACTTTTATTAATATTATGATTTAAAAAATAGGGCTATTTACATAAAAAAAGCACTATTTAATTGCTTTTTTCGTAATCTATAGCTTTTGTTTTAATAAATTTAATCGAAATTAATATAGCAGCTATAGCATATAATAATTCAAAAGCTAAATTCCAAATTGTATATAGAGTTTCGTTAGTAACTAAAACATTAAAAATACTACTTATCATGTCTCTAACAAAGATAAAAGGAATTTTTATTAAAATAATAAATAATAGTAAATATACAAAGAATAGAATAATATCTCCTAAGATTTTTTTATCTCTAATTTTTAGTTTATCTATAATGATACCTATTGCTTCTATTAATGATAAATCCTTGTTGATTTTTATATTTAATCCTCTTGCTTCATATATTTTGTTTACTTCATTAGATATTTCTAAATCATAGTTATTTAAGTTTTCATACTTTTTTAATTCTTCTTTTTTGGCTTCATCAGTAAGAAATTTAAGTCTTCTTTCTAATTTTTTTAAAAATTCTTCTTTATTCATTTTGTCCTCCTATAGTTCCAATCTTATAAATAATTTGTTTATCAAGTATTAAATCAGTTGTGTAGGTTATTTTGTTTTCAATTATTTGTTTTTTGTGATAAGTATTTAGAGTAATACTATTAGTTGTTTGGTTAATGCTTTCTTTTAAATAAATATCATTAGTATTTAAAGTGTAAATGGTATTAGCTTCGTCAACTTCTAATTTATATGGTATATATATTATTGATGTATTTATAGGTATTTCTACTAAATAGGTGTTAGATTCAATGTTATTAATAGTTAAGTGCTTGTAATAGCTTTCGGTATTAATAGAAAATACTTTTAAGTTGTTTGGAATAGGTTTGAAATATGCATCAATGTTTTTGGCTATATTAATAATAGAATTTATATAAGTATCTAGATTTTTAAAATCAATATTTTTAAAGTAATTTATTAAATAATGATTATTGTTGATATTATAAATTATTTCTTCAATTTCAAGATAATAATAGTTAAAATCAAAATTTTTCTTTATATCTTCTATGTTAGGATAATTATTTTTAATTATATAATTGATTATTTTTTTATAAAAAGAATTATATAATATTAGATTAGATTTAATGGTTATGTCTTCATTATCAAATAAGTTTTTTAAGCTATTTATTACATTATCACGAGTTTCCCAAGTTTGTTTGGTATGGATGGTATATGTTAATTTATTGCCACTAATTATTTGATAAGCGTTTTCTAGGTTTGTTATGCCTTGAAATTTATCGATAGTTTTATTTTGGTTTTCAATAATAAAATGTTCAACTTTTACAGGAGCTAAATTAGTTTTTAAGAATGATTTTAATTCTTCATCTATGTTGTGTATTTTACTACCTTTAATATTAAAATTTTTTTCGGAAGCTATTTTATTTTTGACAAAACTTATTTGTTTGTTTAGTATTTCAATGTTATATTTGTAAACACTAATAGAATAGATATTGACTAGATTTTTTTCATCTAATTCTTCTTCTTTAATTACATTTATGAGACTTGATAAATAATTTTTGGCTTCGTCTATAGATTTGTTTATTTTTAGATTATTAATGTTATTATATAATAAAGAATTATCACTAGGAGGATTCATAAAATCAAGAGTTATTATTTTTTTATTTATATTTTTGTTGCGATCATAGTATATTGTTAATTCTTTTAAAAGTTCAAATTTTAAATCATTTTCTTTGGTTTTTAAGGCGTTTTTTTCAGCTATAATGGTCTGTTTTGATTTTTTTAAGTTTATTAAATATTCGGTTAGTTTTTCAATATTAGATAGATATATTTCAAATAAATTGCTATCATCTAAGTTTTCTTGTTCTTTTTTTAAATATGTATCCATATTTAACATATCATCAATACTTAAAGAGTTATTATTGTACATATATTTGATATTAGCTATTTTGGTTTCATATGATTCGAGACTTAATGTAATATTATATTTTTGATGGTTATTTTTGTACCAAAGATAACCTTTTAAGAAATTATCTAAGGAAGAAGCATCAGGGAAGATGAAGGCTCTAGTTAAATAGCCAAATAAAGAATCTTTTATATCTAAACATATACCTATGTTATCGTTTTCTTGATATATGGTTGGTCCATAACTTTCAGATTTTATGTTATATGTCTTTAATATTTGTAAGGCTTCGTTTTTGGCTAGCATATTAATCCTCCTTATTCTATTTAATTATATCATACTAAAAGTTTTGTTGCAATTTTCCTTGCTTAGAATTTTTAATTATTATATAATATTATTAGAGGTGTAATATGAAAACAGAAATTATTAAACCTAAAAAGGAAATGAAAGAAGCTAGAAATTTGCTTAATCCTATTATTTATTTGGTGTTAGGTTTGCTTTTGATGTTTAAAAGTAATGAAGTGGTTGAGTTATTGTTTTATGTTTTGGGGATTATTTTTATTATTTATGGAATTAAATCGTTTGTGGTTTATTATCAAAATAAGGATATTGTTCAGTATAAAAATATTAACTTAACAATTGCTATAGCATCAGTTATTATTGGAGTGTTATTAATAGTTTTAAGTGGGGTTTTAGAGGCTAGTATTCGTTATGTATTAGGATTTTTCTTTATTTTTATGGGAATAAGTAGGTTACTTACTTCTATAAGTTTTAATAACTATAAAAACTTTTCGACTATTAGTAATATTATATTAATTGCTCTTGGTATATATAGTATTTTCTTTTCTAATGCAGTGTTAGTTATTATTGGTGTTATATTAGTTATTAATGCGATTATATTATTTATAGAGTATTTTAGATAAAGTAAAGAGAAACTTAGTAACGTTTAGTTTCTCTTTTTAAATCTCTTTCTTTTATTGAAGCACGTTTGTCATATAATTTTTTCCCTTTACAAATACCAATTAAAACCTTTACATAATTTTTTTTAAAATATAGCTTTAAGGGAATTAAAGTAAGTCCTTCAATATTTATTTTTTCCTTTAGTTTTTTTATTTCTTTTTTATGAAGTAATAATTTTCTTGTTCTTCGCTCATCATGATTAAATATATTTCCTTCTTCATATTTGGCAATATACATATTTAAAAGAAAAGCTTCATTATTTTTTATAGTAATAAAAGAGTCTTTTAAATCTACACTACCTTTTCTTACTGATTTTATTTCGGTTCCTACAAGAGAAATGCCGGCTTCAATACTATCTAAAATAGTATAATCAAAATAAGCTTTTTTATTTTTAATTTCGATCATTTTTATCACCAACTATATCAAAGTCTATTTGAGCAGTTTCTTTAGAAGCATTTGCTACTTTAACTTTTATTTTATCACCGATACGATAGGTTTTCTTTGTACTCTTACCAATTAAAGATAATAGTTCGGGTACGTATTCATAATAGTCACCGGGAATATTACTAATATGAACTAGGCCTTCAACTAAATTAGGAAGTTCAACAAAGAAGCCGAAAGAAGTAACGCTACTAATAATTCCTTCATAACATTCTCCAATGTAACTTTCCATATATTCGGCCATTTTCATATCATTTACGTCTCGCTCAGCATTGGTGGCTGCTACTTCTCTGTCGCTTGAGTGTTCAGCTATTTCTACTAAAGAGTTTTCTAAATAGTTAATCGTGGACATACTATAGTCACGTTCAATTAAATATTTTTTTAATAGTCTATGAACGGTTAGGTCGGGGAATCTTCTTATTGGGGAAGTAAAATGCGTATAGTTTCGACTAGCTAAGCCAAAGTGGCCAATATTGGTTTTAGAATATTCAGCTTTTTTCATACTTCTTAAAAGAAGGGTAGATAATATGATAAATTCAGGTTTATCTTTTAATTCATTTAGTAAACTTTGCATGGTTTTAGGAGTTATTTCTTTGATGTTGGTTTTAATCGTATAACCTAAAGCTTTTACTAAGTTTAAGAAGTCAGTTATTTTATCAGGGTTTGGTAAGTCATGGATACGGTAAATAAAGGGAAGACTCATGTTACTGATGTGGGTTGCAACTGTTTCATTAGCGGCTATCATAAAATCTTCAATTAAAGATTCACCAGCTTTTTGTTCTCTTTTTTTGATGTCGATAGCTTTTCCTTTTTCATCTTGAATAATTTTGGCTTCTGGTATATCAAATTCAATGTAACCTCTCGCTACTTTTTCTTTTCTTAAGATCTTCGCTAGTTCATGCATGTTTTTTAATGTTTTTTCATATTCTTCATAACCTTTAGGTATATGGTTGTTTTCTAAAATCTCATTAACTTGATCGTAAGTCATTTTTTTTCTTGATTTGATATAGCTTGGAAAGATATCATAACTTATAATTTTTCCAAATTTATCAATATTCATCATACAACTCATCGTTAATCTTATAACGCCTTCGTTTAAAGAACAAATACCATTAGATAATTTGTGAGGAAGCATAGGTATTACGGTGTCGGCAAGATAAGCAGATGTACCTCTTTTTAAGGCATCATCACCTAGTGAAGTGTTTTCTTTGACATAATGAGATACGTCAGCGATATGGACACCTAATGTGTATATACCATCTTTAATATCTAAACTTATAGCATCATCTATATCTTTGGTGTCAGCTCCATCAATAGTAAAAATCATTTTATCAGTTAAATCTTTTCGATCTATTAAATCATTTTTATTTACTTCTTCAGGAATATTATCTAATTCTTTAAGGGTTTCTGGACTAAATTCTGCAAATATATCATATTTATAAGCAATACTTAATATGTCTATTCCCGCATCATCTTTGTGACCTAATATTTTTAGACAGTCAGCGATATAAGTTTTGTTATTTATCTTTTGGCTAAGTTTTGCTAAAACTTTATGACCTTCTACACAATTTTTACTAGTTTCAGAACTTAGAATTATTTTTAAATTTACTTTATCATCGTCTGGTTCTACTATTTTTTTATTACCTTCTATTTTTACTTCGCCAACAATATTTTTTAAATCTCTTTTTACTATTTTTAAAACTTTACCAGCTGGTTCTAATCCTTTTTCTGTTATTTCTACTAAAACGGTGTCATCATTTATAGCACCATTTATATCATCTTTAGCTATATAAATATCATCTTCTTTATTAAGTACTAAAAAGCCAAATCCTTTTTTATTAACAGATATTTTTCCTATTTTTAATCCAGGACAGTTTTTCATTAATAAATATTTATCTTTTTTGGTTTTGTAAATTTGATAATCATTTACTAATTCTTCTATATTTTTTTGTAATTCTTGATATTCTAAAACAGTGGTTAGTCCAAGCAAGTCATTAATTTCTATTAATGTTTTGGCTTCATGAACATTGTTTAAGACTTCTAGTATTTGTTCTTTCATTATATTTTCCTTTCTCTGACTAGAGGTTTTTCTGGTTTTTGGTTCTTTAACCATTCTAAATAGTAGTTAATATAGCACTCGCCACATACAGATTTATAAGTAGTATCTTTTTCCCCGTCAATTGCTACTTGATTGCCTTCAAAAGTTGGAACTCCTTTATAAAGTCTTAAATTTTGGGTTGCTTTTCTCTTTTTGCATTCACATAATGTTTTTAATTCTTCGATTGAATCAGCGATAGCGAGTAGTCTTGCGGAACCAGGAAAAGGTTTCATTGTAAAATCACAGCGTAAGCCATAACATAAAACAGCGATATCCATTTTTTTAGAAATATAGTATAACTCATTGATTTGTTCCTCTGTTAAAAATTGGGCTTCATCTACGATAATTGCATCTATCTTTCCTTGCTCTTTTAATATTTCTTTTATTAGTTTAAGAAGAGAGTCCGGGTTTACTTTTTTACTTTTTTCGGTTATAAGCAAGTGATCTACTTTTCTTTCAAGACCGATTCTACTTACTAATTTGTCACTTCCTTTGGTATCTGTTTTGGGTTTCCAGACTAAAACTTTACCACCAAGTTCTTCATAATTATGAGCAACTTGCATTGCCATGGTTGATTTACCTGCATTCATTGCACTGTATCGGAAATATAATTTTGCCATAAGTACCTCCTTAATTTATAGTATATTTCTGTTCATTATTTTCATAATAAATGTTTATAACTTTTGAGTTATCAACATCATTTTCGTTTAACAGGCCTTCTTTGATTAAGGTGTTAATTGATATGTTGCAGCCCTTTATTTTACAGCTTTCTTTTAGCTCTTTGTTTTCTTTTAATTCTAAATAAACGCTTGCTGCAGTGGTAATAATATTGTTGGTTCTTTCTTCTGCTATATTTTTCTTACTTTCAAAAATATTTAGAACATTTATGGTAAGTACGGTTGCAATTAAAGTCATGATGGTAATGGTTGATAAAAGTTCTATTAAAGTGAATCCTTTCTTATTCATATTATCACCAATTTAATTATAAACTATTTAAGTGAAGAAGAAAAGAAGATAAGTAAAATTTTTGTAAATAAAAAGAGAATGTAGTAATAATTTGTTATTTATTTTTCTACAGTCTCTATTATTAATTTTCTAGTTTTTCTATTTCTTTTATAGTTAATCCGGTTGCTTCGGCAATATCTTCTATTGATAAATTTTTGGTAAGTAAACATTTAGCAGTTTTTAACATATTAGCATGACCTTCGGCTAAGCCTTCTTTTTTAGCATGATATTCAACATCTCTAATTTTATCATATAC
>CALVHJ010000026.1 GCA_944327425.1 uncultured Bacilli bacterium | reverse complement strand
TGGACCTCGTAGGACTCGAACCTACGACCGCCCGGTTATGAGCCGGATGCTCTAACCAACTGAGCTAGAGGTCCAAAAGATTTGCATTAACAATATATCAAACTTACAATTTAAAGTCAAGTTTTTTTCAAATATAAATGAAAAAAACTTTTAATTTTTGTGATTTTCGTGTACAATAATGGTAAGAATAGTAGGTGAAGCATGGCTGTATTGTTTTTAATTATTGGTTTTATTGTTATTATAAAAGCTAGTGATATTTTGGTTGATGCCTCATCAAGTTTAGCTATGCGTCTTGGTGTTCCTAAAATGCTTATTGCTCTTACCATTGTAGCTTTTGGAACATGTGCACCTGAGGTTGCTATTTCTTTTCGGAGTGTTGGTTTAGGAAATTCAGAAATGGCTCTAGCTAATGTAATTGGCAGTTGTATTGTTAATGTGTTTTTGATTATTGGGATAGCTAGTTTTATTAGACCAATTAAAGTAAAGCATATGACGATAAAAAAAGAACTTCCGATCCTTTTTCTTGTTACGACTTGTTTTGCTATATTGATGCTTGATAGTATGTTTAATCCTCTTACAGCTAATACTTTTTCAAGAAGTGATGGATTAATATTAATGTTGGTTTTTATGATATTTGTGCTATACTTAGTGAATATGCTTAAACGAAAAGAAGATGAAAAAGCTGAGAAAGACATTAAATATCCCACTTTTTTATCTTTGATTTTAATTGCTGTAGCAATTTTACTAATTATTTATAGTAGTGATATAATTGTAAATAGTGTAACAGAAATAGCATTGGCTTTAAATGTGAGTGATAAGATTATTACAATGATAGCAGTTGTTATTGGAACAAGTTTGCCAGAAATGGTTATGACTGTTACTAGTGCGAAGAAGGGTGAGTTTGATATGGCTTTGGGTAATATTATTGGAACTAATATTTTTAATATTTGTATTGTTTTAGGCTTGCCAATTGTTATATATGGAGATATGGCTTTGACTGGTTTTGGGGTAGTGGATATTCTTATTTTGTTTTTGTCTTCTTTTTTGCTTTTTTGGTTTGCAAGAAGTGAGAAAACTATTAATAGAAAAGAAGCGATTATTATGCTAGCCATTTTTGCATTTTATTATGCCTATTTGATAATATAGTTTTACAAGTTTGGCTTAAAGTGTTATACTTTTAATATGTTAGGAGTGAAGTATGGTGGAAAATAAATATTATTTAGCGATTGAATCAAGGCCTAAAAATTATTTTCCTATTAATTTATTAGATTTGAAGATAGCAAATGGTTTTTCAACAACTAATTTGGAGTCTCTTGATGCTTTTACCCAAAAGTTTAGTAAAAAAGAAATTATGGATGCAGTTAGAGATGCTAATTTACTGGTGGTTAGTGATGATATGGCCTTAGTAGTTATTTATTATGAAAATAAGAATACAAGGAAAATAGATGCTTTAACTAAAGATAATTATTATGATATGTGGAAGATGTTTAAAGAAAAATATAATGATAAAATATTTTTAAATAGAGTTGTTAATTTTTTAAATAAAAAAATTAATAATGAATCTTTAGAAAAAATTAAAAATAGTAAGAATTTAGATGATTTTTTAGAAGGGATTGTTAATATTCCTTATTTAGTTCAAAGGAAGTTATATTTATATTTGTATGAATAGTTATGTAGAGTCTTTTTTGGAATATTTAAATTATGAACTTAATTATTCTTTTAAAACTAGTAAAACTTATGCGGAAGCATTAAAAGAATTTTTAAAGTTTTTAGAGGAAAATAATTATTCTTTTTTAAAAATTGATATTCTAGAGGCTAATAAATATAAGGCTTATTTAATAAAAAAAGAGTATGAAAGTAAAACATCTTCTTTATATCTTAGTGCAGTAAGAGCTTTTTATAATTATTTAGTGGAAATAAAAAAAATAGATGTTAATCCTTTTTTGATGATAAAAAATCCTAAAGTAGTTAAGAAATTACCGAATTTTTTAAATAATAGTGATAATGCTACTTTTTTTGAGTTGGATAATACACAAAATGATTTAGAGATTCGCAATGAGTTTATTATTCAGTTTTTATATGCAACAGGACTTAGAGTTAGTGAACTTTGTAGTATAAAAATTAGTGATATGTATTTAGAAGAACAAAAAATAAAAGTTGTTGGTAAAGGTAATAAAGAGCGAATGGTTTTTTATAAAGCCGTTGATTTTGATTTGTTTAAAAAGTATTTACAAGTAAGAAATAATATTTTAAAAGGACGTGATAGTGATTATCTTATTGTTAGTAAAACAGGTAAGCTTACTACGAGAACGGTCGAGAAAATAGTAAAAGATTATGCTTTAAAAAAGAATGTTAAAAGTAAAATTACGCCTCATACTTTAAGACATACTTTTGCAACAGATTTATTAAATGAAGGAGCAGATATTAGAAGTGTAGGAGAGTTATTAGGACATGAATCTTTAAGTACAACTCAGATTTATACTCATGTTAGTGCTGATAGATTGAAGCAAGTTTATGCTAAAACTCATCCTCGTAATAAAAATTAGGACTTGCACAAATGGTTTAATTTCTTTATAATTTTATTAGGAGGTATAAGTTGTGAAAAAAAGTAAAATAATTGGGATTATTGTTATTAGTGTGGTTGTTATAGGTTTAATTGTTTTTGCTAGTACTTATAAGTTTAGTGATTCTCATTTAAGAAGCGAAGGGGTTAGAGTTAGAGTGGGAATGGGAGCAATGTATGTTGATGGTTGTGAAGAAGATAGTGTGAACGCTATATATTGTAAAAAAATTATTAATGTTTCAGGGGAAGATCAAATATTAGAATTTGAATTTTTGAATTTTAGAGAGAATGGTTATCCGGATGCAATTAGAGCTACTATTAATGGTAAAGAGTTTTATTTTGAGGAAGGACTAAATATAGAGGAAAATGGTAGTATTGATTATAGAACTTTTTTAAATTTTTATGTTATTAATGATGAAGTAATTGTTTATACACTTACTAGAGGTACTAATGGACTTACGACAACTCTTTATGCTATTGATTTAGAAGGTAATACTGTTTTAGCTGATTATAATATTGATGAGGATAATATGTTAATTAGAGACTACAGTGATTTTATAACTTTTGAAGATAATACAATGACGCTTCATGCTACAAGAGTAGAAAATGATGTTAATTATGAAGGTGAAAGTGTTTGTAATGCCGATGATGATGCAATAGTAGAAGGTTATTATACTTATACATATCACGATCACGAATTTAGAAAAGAACAGACAAGAGTAGTAACGGCTGAAGAGTTTATTGACGATAAAGGTATTATATGTGCTAATAAAGAAGATTAAGTTCTTCTTTTTAATTGCTATTTTTTATTAAATATTTTATAATTACTATGGGTGATGTAACTTGAAGTTTACATATAAATTAGAAAAAAAAGAAAAAAATACAAATGCTCGTTTGGGTTCTTTTATTTATAATGGTGTTAAGTATGAAACACCAATGTTTATGCCTGTAGGAACACAAGCAACAGTTAAAACTTTAAGTCCAGAAGAATTAAAGGAAGTAGGTTCGGGTATTATTTTGGCAAATACTTATCATTTGTGGCTTAGACCGGGGGAAGATGTTATTGATCATGCTGGAGGATTACATAAGTTTATGAATTTTGATCAGCTTATTTTGACTGATAGTGGTGGTTTTCAAGTTTTTTCTTTAGCTAAGCCTAAAGATATTACAGAAGAAGGAGTTCATTTCAAGAATCAGCTTAATGGTGATAAATTATTTCTTACACCGGAAAAATCAATAGAAATTCAAAATAAACTTGATAGTGATATAGCAATGAGTTTTGATGAGTGTATTGGATACCCAGCAACATATGAATATTGTAAAAAAAGTGTCGAAAGAACCCTTAGATGGGCGAAAAGAGGTAAAGAGGTTCATAAAAATGATCAACAAATGTTATTTGGTATCGTTCAAGGTGGTAATTATGAGGATTTACGAAAAATCTGTGCTTTAGAATTAACCAAAATGAATTTTGATGGTTATGCAGTAGGGGGAACTAGTGTAGGTGAGGATAAACCAACGATGTATCAGATGGTAGAGTATGCGACAATGTATTTGCCAGAAGATAAGATACGCTATTTGATGGGAGTAGGAGATCCTATTGATTTAATTGAAAATACAATGAGAGGAATAGATATCTTTGATTGTGTTGCCCCAACAAGACTAGCTCGACATGGACATGCTTATACCAAATATGGGAAAATAAATTTAAAAAATGCTAAGTATAAAGAGGATTTTACCCCGGTTTCTCTTCATTGTGATTGCTATGCATGTAAGCATTATACTAAAGCATATATAAGACATTTAATTATTAGTAATGAAACGTTTGGAGCAAGGCTTTTATCTATTCATAATATTAGATTTTTAACTCATTTGATGGAAGAAGTTAGAGCATCTATTAAAAATGATAGAATACTAGAGTTAAGAGATGAGTTTATTAAAAATTATTATGGTGAAGAAAATGAGTAATAAACGCATTATTATGATGACTTTAGTTATTATATTAATTATAATTATTGTACCGACAGTCTATAAAATAAATAAAGATCATAATGATAAACTTTTATTAGTAGTAGAAAATGAATTTATGTATGCTGCTAGAAAGTGTTATAATGATAACGTTTGTTTAAATAATGTTGTTTATTTAAAAGAATTATACGATAATGATTATTTGGAAGAAAAGTTAAGTGATCCAATAACTAAAAAATATTATAGTGAAGAATCATATGTTGATTTAGATAAAGAAGAAATTAGTTTAGTGTTTTAATTGATGTAAAATGTTAATATTTAATTATTTTAGGTAGAATAACTTGGAAATATTTTGTATAATAGAGATAGGTGACATAGATGATATATTTAGATTATAGTGCAACAACACCAATAGGATTTGAAGTACTAGATACATATAATAAGACAAGTAAAGATTTTTTTGGCAATCCTAATTCACTGCATGAATTAGGGGTTAAATCTAAGAATTTAATGAATAGTGCAACTAAGCAGATTGCCGAAATATTTAATATTCATGAAGGTGAGATAACTTATACGGGTGGAGCAACACAAGCGAATAATATGGCTTTGATAGGAGCTGCAATGCACTATCACAAAAGAGGGAAACATATTATTGTTTCTAAGTTAGAACATCCATCTATTTATGCAATTTGTGATTATTTAGAAAGCTTAGGATTTGAGATTAGTTATGTTAATAACGATAAAGAAGGGTTAATTGATTTTGATAATTTAAGAAGTTTAATGAGACAGGATACTATTTTGGTAAGTATTTGTGCGGTAAATAGTGAACTTGGTATTAGACAACCTTTAAAGATGATAAGACAAATTATAAAAAAAGAAAATCCTAATACAATACTCCATTCTGATATGACGCAAGCAATTGGTAAAGTTAGTATCAGTATGCATGATGTTGATTTAGCAACATTCACAGCTCATAAAATATATGGCCCCAAAGGAATAGGAGTTTTATATAAGAGTAATAATACGCCACTAGCACCAATATTGTTTGGTTCAGGAAAGATGAATATGTTAAATCCAGGAACACCAGCTGTACCTTTAATTGTTGCTTTATCAAAAGCAGTGAGGCTTGCTACAACGGATATTGAAAAAAGAGAAAGATTTATTGAAAGATTAAATTTAAAAATAGTAGATGCTTTAAAAAAATACAATGGCGTAATGATTAATAAGACTAAATATTGTATTCCTCATATTTTAAATATTAGTTTAAGAAATATTAAAGCAGAAACATTTTTACATGCTCTAGAAGAATTTGAAGTGTATGTTAGCTCTAATACAGCTTGTTCTAGTGCGACTTTATCAAGCTCAGTTATGGCCGTTTATAATGATAAAGTTCGAGCATCATCAACTATAAGAATTAGTTTATCACATTTAACCACAACTGATGAGGTAAATAAATTTATTAGTTATTTTGATGAGATCTATAAGAAGCTTAGTGGATTAATAGGAACTTAAAATAAGTGATGATATTTAATTTGTTTTTAAAAAAATCTACATAATTAATTGTAGTTTTTTTCGTTTACAAAGTTTTAAATTTTCAGTATAATAAGTTTGTGATGTTTATGGAAAAAGTTATTTTAATTAAATATGGTGAATTATCAACTAAGAAGGATAATATTAATTTCTTTTTAAAAAAGTTGAAAGAAAATATTTTGTTTGTTTTAAATGATATTGATGTAGAAGTTACTTATGATTTAGGACGGATGTTTATTCATACTAAAGAAAATTTTTCAAAAGTAGTAGATAGAGTGAAAAATGTTTTTGGTATTCATGAAATGAATATTGGTTATATTATTGATTCAACCGACTTTGAGAAAATAAAAATAGAAATATTATCTTTATTAAAAGATCAAGAATTTAGCACATTTAAAGTTGAAAGTAAAAGAGCAAATAAAACGCTTAATACAACAAGTGTAGAATTAAGTAGAAATTTAGGAGCATATCTATTAAAAAATATAAGTGGGTTGCGTGTTGATGTAAATAATCCGGAAGTTTTAGTTAATGTGGAATATCGCTTAAAGAATACTTTAGTTTATTTTGAGAGTATTAAATGTTTAGGTGGATATCCAGTGGGAACGCTTGGTAAAGGTATGCTTATGCTTAGTGGGGGGATAGATTCACCGGTGGCAGGTTTCCTCACAATTAAAAGAGGAGTAAAAATAGAAGCTATATATTTTGAAAGTCCTCCGCATACGAGTAGAGAGGCTAAAGATAAAGTAATAAGTTTAGCTAAAAAATTAGCTATTTATAATAATGATATTATTTTACATGTAATTAATTTTACGGAAATTCAAGAAGCTATTTATAAAAATATTCCTCATGATTATTTAATAACTATTATGAGACGAATGATGTATCGGATAAGTGCTATACTTGCTAGTAAAAGAAAGGCTAAAATATTAATAAATGGAGAATCGATTGGTCAAGTGGCTAGTCAAACTCTAACAAGTATGAGTGCGATTAATGAAGTAGTAAGTATTCCGGTAATAAGACCACTTGCTTGTTTTGATAAACTAGATATTATTGATATAGCCAAAAGTATTGATACTTACGAAACAAGCATTTTACCATATGAAGATTGCTGTACGATATTTGTGCCAAAGCATCCGGTAATTAATCCAAGTAAAGAAAAGTGCCATGAATATGAAGAATTAATTCCCTATAAAGATTTAATTTATGAAGCAATAAAAACACATGAAGTAATTAAGATTACGGCTAAAGAAGATAATAACGAGTTTAAAGATTTATTATAATACTACAAGTGAATAAAACTAATATATTCCTTGTAGTTTTTAATTAGTTCTTTTACAAATATTGAAGGATTATCTTTCGGAACAAACAAATAACAATAATTTTTAGTACGGGTTAAAGCTACATAAAAAAGTCTTCGCTCTTCTTCAAAGGGGTAAATATCATAATGTTTAATAACATATTTAAGGATTTTTTCATCTTTTATTTTGGAAGGAAGAGAATTAATATCATTTGAAAGATTAATAATTAGAACATTATCTTCTTCAAGACCTTTTGCTTTATGAATAGTTTTATAATATATATTGTTTTCTTTATATATTATTTGGTTGTTTTTAATTTTTAATAAGTTATTTAGAACGGTATAAATATCTTGATTATTTCTTCCTAAAATCATAAGATTAGGGGAGTTTATCTTTTTAATAAGTTTATAAAAATCTTCTTTTATATTTTTATAATAGCATATAATTATGGGCTTTTTAATACTCTTGTTAGATTTTAGTTTCTTTTTTATTTGCCTAGGATTTTTCATAATGAAAGAGCCTGCTACATGAATAAGTTCTTTACTATTACGATAGGTATTCTTAATATAAAGTTTTTTTACAGGTTTAAAGTTTTTTTTAAAATCTAAAAAATTATTAATATCACAACCCGAAAAACGATAAATAGACTGAAAATCATCGCCAACCACTGTAACATAAGCCTCTGTTTTATTTCGAATCGCTCGAACTAAATATTCTCTAACCTGTGAAGTATCTTGATATTCATCGACAATAATATACTCGTAATTCTTTTTAATTCCTTTTTCTTTTACGAGATCTGTAGCCATATAAATCATATCATCAAAATCAATTGTGCCAGTAGATGTTTTTTCAAGGATATATATTTCGTATATTTTTTTAATTATTAATAATAAGGGTTTATCTTTTTTCTTGGCCTTATTTAATATATTATGAAAGTACTCAGGTTCATAGTAATTAGCAATATAAAGTCTTAGAAACCGCTCTATTATTTTTTTATAATGTTTAAAATCTTCTTTTAAATAATATTTTTTATCTAAAAATAGTTTTTCAAAATAGGTAGTGCTAATACTTGCAAATATTTCTTCAATTAAATATTCTAGTAAATCAGGGCTTGCTATATAATATTTAACATGATGTTCTTTTAAAATTTCTAAAGCTAGTTTATGAAAGGTATAAACTCTGCTCTCTTGCCCTAATTCTTTTTTAATCTTTTCTTCTAAACTTTTAGCAGCGTTATTAGTAAAAGTTATACATAAAATATTATCTAAAGGGACATTTTTAGATAAGACTAAATATTTTATTTTACCAACCATAGTTGTGCTTTTTCCTGATCCAGCTCCGGCGATAATAATAGTATTTATATTAGTGGTTGTTGCCGCGATTAATTGATCTTTATCTAAGGGGTTATTTAAAACTTCTAATTTCATTTATACTCCTTTTGGTAATTTAAACACGATATTAAAAGATAATCAAGAAAAAGCGTTCGACATATTTAGCGGTTATATGATAAAATAAAGAAGAACTGAGGTAATTGTTATGTATTTAAAAATAGTAAATGCAAGAGTAGATATTCTTAATAAAAGTATTTTAGAACAAGTAAATATGGAAATAAAAGATAAAGATCATATTGCTATTATAGGAAGAAATGGGGCAGGAAAAACAACCCTTTTAAAAGCATTAGTGGATAATACGATGTTTGAAGAAGGAACAGGGGAAGAAAAGTTTAATATTTATAAAGTAGGTAAACCGGTTATTGGCTATTTAAAACAAAATGAAGGTTTAAATAATGATAATACTTTATTAGAAGAAATATTATTAGCTTATCAAGATATAATAAAGATAGAAGATAAACTTCATAAATTAGAAATTAAACTTAACAATAACCCTTTAAAAGAGGAAATATATCAGTATACAGAATTACAAGATTATTATAAAAATATTGGAGGGTATGAGTATAAAAAAGAATACTTAAATGCTTTGTTAAAAAATGGATTTACTGAAAATGATTTTAATAAAAAAATAAGTTCTTTTTCAGGAGGAGAACAGACAAAAATTAGTTTTATAAAACTACTTTTAAGTAAACCTGATCTTTTAGTTTTAGATGAACCTACTAATCATTTGGATATTGAGGCTATATTATGGCTTGAAGAGTATTTAGAAAATTATAATAATGCCTTTGTGGTTGTTTCTCATGACCGAATGTTTATTAATCATGTGGCAAATAAGATTTATGAAATAGAATATGGAGAGATGATTCTTTATAATGGTAATTATGAGTACTATGAAGAAGAAAAAAAGAAGCGTTATGAAATAAATTTGTATAATTATGAAAGATATCAAAAGGAAGTTAAAAGATTGCAAAGTATAGCTGATCGTTTTCGCTATAAACCTTCTAAAGCTAGTATGGCGATGGCTAAATTAAAACAAATAGAGAGGATGGATAAAGTTTTTAAGCCTGATAAAGCTGATACTAAGACTTTTAAAATTAATTTTCCTAATTTTTTAGAAAGTGGGAAGGTTGTTTTAAGTGTTCTTGATCTTAAGTTTGGTTATAAATATGCTTTAGGTAAGACTAGTTTTACTTTGAATAGAGGGGATAGATTAGGTGTTATAGGAGCTAATGGAACGGGAAAGTCTACTCTTTTAAAGACGATTATGGGTATTATTCCTAAGATAGGAGGAAGCTATAGTATGGGTATTAATGTTATACCGGCTTATTATGATCAACAATTTAGTACTTTTCTTCCTCAAGATACAGTTTATGAGGCTTTTAAAAAAGAATTTCCTCTTATGAATGATTATGAAATTCGTTCTTCTTTAGCTAGATTTTTATTTGGAAGTGAAGATATTGATAAGAAAATTATGGTATTGTCGGGTGGTGAAAAAGTTAGGTTACAACTGGCAATAGTAGTATTTAAGAAAGCAAATTTGCTTATTTTAGATGAACCTACTAATCATTTAGATATAATATCTAAAGAAAAATTAGAAGATGTTTTAAAAAGTTATCCGGGAACTATTATTTTTGTTTCTCATGATCGGTACTTTGTTAAAAAAATAGCTACTTCAATATTGGAGTTAGAAAATAATAATGTTAAATATTATGCTTATAATTATGAGGGATATTTAGAGAAAAAAAGAGTGGAAAATAGCCAAATTAAGGCTAAAAAAGAAAGTAGGGATAATAAAAAAATAGCAGCTAATATTGATATTAAAATAACAAAAATAGAAAAAGAAATAGCTTCTTTAAAAGAAAAATTGTTTTTAGAAGAAGTTTATTTAAATCAAGTTAAATATCAAGAAATAGAAGGAAAGATACGGATTTTAGAGGATAAGCTTAATAGGCTTTTAAAGTCTTGGGAGTAAGATGCTACTTGATTTATTTATGAAAATTTATTAAAATAATAATAGTCATGGAGGACTTTTATGAAAAAAAATTTAAAATTATTAGTGGCTTTTATATTTATGCTTAGTTTATCAGGATGTGGTAGGGATAGTCTAAGTAATGATCAAGTTTATACAACTATTTATCCTATTGAATATCTTACTAATTATTTATATGGGGAAGAAAAAAATGTAGATAGTATTTATCCTAATGGGGCAATAGTTGCTACATATGAACTTACAGATAGACAAAAAGATAATTATAGTAGAGCAGGATTGTTTGTTTATAACGGATTAACAAATGAAAAAGAATTAGCTAGAGAATTTTTAAATAGTAATGCTGATATGTTGTTAATTGATGTTTCCTATGGGCTTAATTATGAGTATAGTGTAGAAGAATTATGGTTATCACCAAATAATTATTTGATGCTTGGTAAAAATATTAAGAATAATTTAATTGATTATATGATAAGTAAGGTGTTAAAAGAAGAGATTGAAGATAAGTATAATATAATTGAAGAAGAATTATCTTATATGGATGCGGAGTTAAGGCAAGTAGCTAATGATGCTAGGAGTCTGGGGAGTGCTACTTTGGTTGTATCAAGTAATAAATTAGCTTTTTTAGAAAATTATGGTTTTAATGTTGTTGTTTTAAATGGTGAAATAAATGAAGCAAGTATTGAGAGTTATTTTAATGATGGAACTCTAAAAGATATTTATTTATGTGATACGGATGAATTAACAGAGTTTATCGCTTCTTTAGAAGAAGAATATGAAGCTAATGTAATTATGGTTGATACAATGTATACGCTAACGGATGAAGAAGAAGCTAATAATGAAACATATTTAACTATTATGAGAGATTTTATTGGTAATATAAGAAATACTACTTTAGGCTAATCCTTGAGTTTAGCCTTTTTTTATGTTAAAATGTTTTTACTGGAGAGTGATTATTAATGTTTGAATATATGGGAGATAGAATTAGTAAAGCTATAAAAAATATTAGGGGAATGGGTAGTATTACTGAAGAAAATATTAGTGATGCTATGCGAGAGATTAGGTTAGCTTTGTTAGAAGCAGATGTCAATTATCAAGTTGTAAAAGAATTTGTTAATAATGTTAAAGAGAAAGCTTTAGGGCTTGATGTTTCTAAAAGTTTAAAACCAGATGAATTATTTATCAAATTAGTTAAAGATGAATTAGTTTTATTATTAGGTGGAGAATATGAACCTTTAAAGATTAATAATGGAACAACGATTTTAATGCTTTGTGGTTTACAAGGAAGTGGTAAGACAACAACAGCAGGAAAACTTGCTAATTATTTAAGAAAAAAACATAATAAAAAGCCATTATTAGTTGCTTGTGATATATATCGTCCAGCGGCGATTGAGCAGTTAATGGAAATTGGCAAAAGCTTAAATATTCCGGTTTTTACTAAAGGTAAAATTAGTCCTGTTAAAATAGTAGAGGAAGCAATAGAATATGCTAGAGAAAATCATCTTGATTATATTATTATTGATACAGCTGGAAGACTACAAATAGATGAGGCATTAATGCAAGAGTTAGCTGATATTTCTTCTAATTTTAAAATTGATGAGACAATACTTGTTATTGATGCAATGATGGGACAAGACGCTATTAATGTTATTACCGGGTTTAATGAAAAACTTAGGCTTACAGGTACTATTTTAACCAAACTTGATGGTAATACCAAAGGAGGAGTTGCCCTATCAGTTAGACATTTAACTAATATTCCAATTAAGTTTGTAGGAGATTCAGAAAAAATGGATGGGCTTAAAGAGTTTTATCCTGATCGGATGGCTGAACGAATTTTGGATATGGGCGATATTTTAGGTATAGCCGAAAAAGTAGAAGGATTAATTAGTGAAGATGATGCTAAAAATCAAATGGCTAAAATGCGTAAAGGAAAATATGATTTAGAAGATTTTCTTACTAATATTAAACAAATAAAAAAACTTGGACCGCTTGAAAATATTTTAAAAATGCTTCCGGGAGCTAGAAAGATGGGACTTAATAATATTAATATTGATCCTAAACAACTTCTACATGTGGAAGCAATAATAAATTCAATGACACCAAAGGAAAGACATAATCCGGATATTTTAAAAGCTAGTAGAAAACAGAGAATTGCAAAGGGTAGTGGCGTTAGTGTTGAAGAAGTAAATCGATTGTTAAAACAATTTGAAGCAATGAAAGATATGATGAAGAAATTAGGTAATGGGAATATGAAATTACCATTTTAAGGAGTTTTAATGAAGAAGTTGATGGTTTTTTTAGCTACTATATTTGAGTTTATATATTATACTTTCTTTATGGTGGTGATAGGAAATATTAATATAACAAATAAAGTTATTGATCTAAGTATGCATTTTTTATCTTTAATAGTTATAGCAGTTACATTTTATTATTTATTAAGATTTGTTTTTAAAAAATTAGGATTTATAGCTAAAAAATATATTTATTATGTAGTTATTTGTAACCTTATAATGGGATTAATAGTTCCTGTATTGTTACTAATAATTATACCTAATGATACTTTATTTGTCTTTTTATTTATAGTTTTAATTAGTGCGGTTTATTATGGAATATTTATTAATATTGTAGTTTGTTTTTTAAATTATTTTCTTACTAATAGAAGAAAAAAATTGGGATAAATACCTATGCATTATTATTTTCTTATCATAAGATACATTAGAAAGGGAAAGTGATTATCTTGAAAGTAAATAATAATCGTGATTATGAATCAGTTAAGGCTGAAGGATATTTTGATTATAAAGCAGGAGATGATATGGCATATTCTAAGGCTCAATGTGATATGAATATGGGTATGGGTTATATGCCAAATATGATGGGAGAAGAATTACCAGGAGTAGTTTGTCCACCAGTTTGGGAATGTCCTAGAGAAACTGTGTGTCATCGTTATATTTGTCATGAAGTACCACATATTATCCCATGTAATACAAGAATAATTAATCATCATATCTATCGTCATACATACACACCTACTTATTCTTGTTGTGAAGAGAATGAAGTACAAAATGTTTATGAAAGAAGATGTTGCTAATCTTCTTTTTTTAAATGTTTTGGTTTATCTATTCTACCTAAGAGGTAGTCGGCAGATATGTTGTATTTTTTGGAAATAGAATAAAGAATGGGGGTTGAAATTATTTTGTGACCTTTTTCATATTCAGAAATAGTAGATTGAGTTATATTTAATTCATTAGCTAATTCTTTTTGGGTTATATTGTTAAGTTTTCGATATAATTTTAAATTATTATTTAAGTTTTCTTTTTTTAAGTTTTTATATTTTATTTCTTTTGTTAAATTTAAGATATAGTCTATAGATATATTAAAATAATTGCAAAATTTAATGAGATGTTTTAAAGGGATTATAGCATCTTGGGTTTCATAGTGGCTATAAGTGTATTTAGAAATATTTAATATATTTGCGATATCAGCTTGAGTTTTATTATTTAGAATTCTAATTTTTTTTAAATTTATTCCATAATTCATAATTGCTTCACCTTTAATGATTTTCTCATTTCTTTTACTTCTAATAAATCATATTGCTAAAATAGAAATAAAATTGCCAAAATAATGATATTTTTCTTGACTTTGTTTCTAGCTAAGTTTATAATTTAGATATAAGCTAGGAGACTCATCATTTATGATAACCATTTTTAATGTTTTTATAAATGAAGTAGAGCTTCACAAGAAAGAGAGTAAGTTTATGAAATTCGAGGTATTAAAAAAAGATAATCTAAAAAGAAATATTATTATT
>CALVHJ010000025.1 GCA_944327425.1 uncultured Bacilli bacterium | reverse complement strand
TTGATTAGATGTTCTATTTCTTGATAATATGTTTCTTCATTCATTGATAGTCTCCTTTATTTGTTCTAGTTTGTATGTAAGTGGTATTGTCTCTTCACTTTTAATGAAGTTGACAATTAACTTATCACTTTCTTTGGTAATAATTATTCCTATTGTTTTATTGTGATGTGGGAGCTTTATATTTTCATCAGCTAATTTCATATAATATTCTATTTGAGCCTTATCTTCTTTTTTCAATGATCTTAATTTAAGTTCAACTATTACATAACAATTTAGATTAAGGTTGAATAATAAAATGTCTATATAATAATTCTTAATGCCATTACTAACTTTAAATTGATGACCCGCATATAAAAAGCCTTCACCTAATTGCTTAAAGAAAAAATCTAGATTAGCAAGAATACTTAATTCTAGATCTTGCTCTGAAGTTATTTCTTTATTCACTTCAATAATAATAGGATCTTTCATGTTGGTGGTAATAGAATATTTTGAGGTTGTAATAATATCTATTTTCTCTGGTTTATCTATTAATCTTTCATAAGAATTAGATTTTATTTCTTTGGCTAGTTCTCTTTCTGAAAGATTATTTTTAATACATAAATTAATATAATAGTTTCGTCTATTTTCATCTTTTATTGGTAATAATCTTTTGTAATGAGTCCAGCTTAAAGTGCGCCGCAGTGCGGCGCATTTTGGAAATAAGATATAAAATTGTCTGAATTTTCTTAAATTTGTAGCATCATAGCCTTTTCCATATTGTTCTGTAAGCCTAACAGACCACTTTTTAATCAATTCATTTCCATATTTAGCATACTTTTCCCCACCTTGGGCTTCAACGATTAATCTTCCTACGTTCCAATAAGTGGTTACTGTATTATTATTTTCTTCTAATACTCTTGCTCTTTTTCCTATTTCACTTTTCTTGATTAAATGTTCTATTTCTTCGTAGTATTTTTCGTTGTTCATAATACCCCCTATTAATTTTTTATAACATACTTTAAGATTTATGTAAATCTTTTGGGTGTTAAAAGGACACTATTTTAAATACTACCGACAAAACAGGACAAAAAAACAGGATAATTCCTGCTTAGTTTAAATATGCTTGATATTTATCTAGTACATTTAAAAACTCATGTTCAGTTTTAGCTTTACATATTAGATCTTTATAAACTTTGGCTTCTTTCATACCTTTTATATAAGCTAGAGCATGGGTTCTTATTTCTAATAAGGCTAATTTTTCATTTTTGTCTTTTTTTAGTATTTGATAATGAGTTTTAATCATGTCTATTTTTTCTTTATCAGTGGGCTTAGCAATTAGTAAGTTATTTTCGATATATTCTTTACATTCTTTAAATATCCAAGGATTGCCTATAGCTGCTCTTCCTATCATTATAGCATCACAATTTGTTTCTTCAAACATTTTTTTGGCATCTAGGGCACTAGTAATATCACCATTACCTATTACAGGTATTGATACACTTTCTTTTACTTCCTTAATAATTTGCCAGTTAGCTTTACCACTATAACCTTGAGATCTAGTTCGAGCATGAATAAAAATAGCACTGGCTCCGGAACTTTCACAAATACGAGCTATTTTGGGAGCATTTATGTGTTCTTCGTCCCAGCCACTTCTTATTTTAACAGTTACAGGTACATCTATAGATTCTACAACAGCTTTAACTATTTTTTTTACTTTTTCAGGATCTTTTAAAAGAGCACTGCCGGATTTAGCTTTTATAGCTACTTTAGGTACAGGACACCCCATATTAATATCAATTAATTTTACTTTATAAAGATTAGTTAATATTTTAGCTGAGGCAGCCATAGTATCGGGATTAGATCCAAATATTTGAATTCCTACGGGAATATTTAATTCATCTATACCGTTTAGCATTTCTAAAGTCTTTTTATTGCCACGAACTATGGCTTCGGCACTTATTAGTTCAGTTATAGCAAGACTACATCCCATTTGTTCAACAATTTTAATATAAGATGGATCGGAAATACCAGCCATAGGGGCTAATACTATTTTACTGGGAATTAATATATCTTTAATGTAAAAACTATTTTTCAATCTCAACCTCATCGCCAGTATTTAGAAGAAAGCAATTAGCATCATCTCTATCTATATGAATTTCAAAAAAACCATTACTGCTAACTTTAACAAAAGCTTCCATTACTCCCCCTTTATCATTATTAATTATTAATTTAACCATATCTTCATGTTTTAAACCTAGTTCTTGGGCTTTTTTTTCATTCATATGAACATGTCTTTCGGCTTGAATGCAAGCATCTTTTAAAGTTACTTCCCCTTTTTTGCCAACAATGGTTATAGTCTCACTATCTTCTAAATCGCCACTTTGACGAACAGGGGGATTTAGGCCTAAAGTGTAAGCATCTGTTCTTGATATTTCTACTTGATTATACTTTCTTAAAGGTCCTATTACTCTAACATTGGGTATTTGGGCTTTTTCTGTTTTTAGAGTAACCGTCTCAAATGAGGCGAATTCCCCAACTTGATTTAATGGCCTTTTTATAGATAAGGGTTCATCAAATAATTGTTCATAAATTTCTTTAGTTAAATGAACATGTCTGTTACTTATAGCAATTTTTCCTATTATTTTTTCTTTCATATTATCACTCTTTTCTTATTACTATTTTAACATTAAATTGGAAAAAAAAGAAGATTATTTTAAATTCTTCTTAATTTCGTCGATTACATCTAATTCATTAAAGTAGTATTTAACTCCTTTGATATCTTGATATTCTTCATGTCCTTTGCCTACTAAAAGAATTAGATCACCATCTAAGGCATTAGTACAAGCATATTTAATTGCTTCAGCCCGATCGGGTATTTCAATATATTTAGCTCCGACTTTATCAAGGCCTACTTTTATATCTTTATTTATGCTAGCTAAATCTTCAAACCGAGGATTATCTTCCGTTATAATACAAAGATCTGATGCTCCACCAATAATTTCACCTAGGTTATAGCGGCGTTCTTTTGGACGGTTGCCACCACCACCAAATACACTTATTAATCTTTTAGGTTTATAGCTTCTAAGAGTTTTTACAAGTCCTTTCATGCCATCTTCAGTATGGGCATGATCAATTAAGACTCTAAACTTAGGAGTTGATAGAGCTATTTCCATACGGCCTCTTACTTTTATTGTGCTTAATTTTTCTTTGGCTTTTTTAAGGTCTGCTCCTAATTTGTAGCACACTAGTATTGCACATAGGGAATTATATACGTTAAATTCTCCCGGCATACAAGTTTTAAAACTTTCGGTAATTAAACCTTCGGTACTAAATTCCGTACCAAAAAAGTCTTTATTATTAATTAAATTGATATTAGCTACTTTTAAATCAGCTTCTTTATTTATGCCATAAGTAGTAATAGGAACCTCTGCTCCCTTTAATACTTCATCTAAATATTTTGAATCACTATTGCTAATAATTTCTCTACTATTTAAAAATAGTTTATTTTTACAAGCGACATATTCTTCATGAGATGTATGTTCACCTGGACCAATATGATCGGTTGTAACATTTGTAAGTACACCATAATCAAAGATAATACCGGCAAGACGATTTAATTTGAAAGCTTGACTAGAGGCTTCCATGACAACATGAGTTATACCAGCATCTAGCATTTCTCGGAAATATTTATGTATTTCATAAGATTCAGGAGTAGTATTGTTAGTGTGAATGACTAAATCATTATATTTAATCCCTTGGCTGCCGATTAAACCACAAGAAATACCCGAATAGTTTAACATATCTTTTATCATATGAGTTGTCGTGGTTTTACCAGTTGTTCCGGTTAGAGCAATAAGGTGCAATTTAGTGGCCGGATGATCAAAATAGTTTGCTGAGGCGTAAGCTAAAGCTAGTCTTGTATCATCTACTTTAATAACCGTAACATCCTCTTTTATATCTATAATTTTGGAGACAATAATGGCTTTAGCACCATTTTTAATAGCATCTTTTATATAGTTATGACCATCAGTATTATATCCTATTAAGGCAACATAAAGATCATTTGGGGCTAAATTTCTGCTATCATACTTAATGTCATTAATTTCTAAATCAAGAGATCCAGATAAAACTTGATAATAAATACCTTTTAAAATATCTTTTAACTTTTTCATTTTTTCCTTCCTATAATATGTGATACGTCTATATCACTTTCAAAAACAAAATGACTAGGGCCTTTCATATATAATTCGCCATTTGGGGCATATTCTATTTCTAAAATACCCCCGATTTGTTCTACCTCACAAATTCCCTCAGTAAGGCCTAAAGTTTTAGCAATAACTACAGCGGTAGCACAACCAGTACCACAGCCAATAGTCTCACCAGTTCCCCGTTCCCATTCTCTTATTTTAATATAATTTTTGTTTACAACCTCGGCAAAAGTTACATTAGTTCTGTTGGGAAAAACTTCTAAATTATTCTCGATCGCTGGGCCATATCTCGCTACATCAAAATTCATCACATCATCGACAAATAAAACAGTATGAGGGTTCCCCCACGATATACTACTTAACTTGAAAGTTTGATCTAGTATTTTAACACTTTCCATAATAAATTTATCTTTGGTCGTGTTAACAGGAATTAATTTGGCATCAAAAATAGGCTTAGAAATGTTGGCTTTTATGTTGGTAACTACTTCATTTTCCACAGTTAATTCTAAAGTTTTGATTCCACCTAAGGTTTCAATTTTTAAAGTGGTTTTGTCTGTTAATTTATGATCATATACATATTTTCCAAGACTTCTAATAGCATTACCACACATTTCCGCTTCAGTGCCATCAGGATTAAAAATACGCATTTTAAAATCAGCTACAGTACTTGGACAAATTAGAACCATTCCATCACTACCTATACCAAAGTGACGATCAGATACGAATTTGGCAAGTTCATTTAAATTGTCTAGTTTTTGGTTTATAGCATCGATATAAACATAATCGTTGCCATAAGCTTGCATTTTGGTAAATCTCATAAAACTTATCCTTCTAAAGCTTGGCGTAAATCTTCAATTATATCTTCAGCATCTTCTATTCCTACAGATAAACGAAGCAAGCGATCATTAATTCCTAATTTTAATCGTTCTTCTTCAGGTACTTCATGATGAGTAACAACAACAGGATAACAAATTAAGCTTTCAACACCACCTAGAGAACCGGCAAAAATAATCATATTTACTTTTTCAAGGACTTTTAAAGCTGTTTCTTTGGTATCTACTTCAAAAGATAATAATCCACCAAAACCGGTTGATTGTTTTATAGTTGTAGCATAATCTTGGTGATCTTTTAGACCAGTGTAATATACTTTAGTTACTTTAGGATGATTTTTTAAAAATTCGGCGACTTTTAAGGCGTTTTCATTATGTCTTTGCATTCTTATTTCTAATGTTTTAATTCCTCTTAGAGTTAACCAAGCATTCATCGGAGCTAGACAAGCACCTTGATAAGTTAAGAAAGAACGCATAGGTGTAAAGTATTCATCAGTTTTAGTTATAACAAATCCGGCCATCGTGTCATTGTGTCCTTCTAAATATTTAGTACCACTATGAATGACAATATCAGCTCCTAAATTAAGAGGCTTTTGATAATATGGGGTTAAAAGAGTATTATCAACAACAACAATAATTCCTTTTTTATGAGCTAATCCACAAATACTCGCAATATCAGCCACTTTCATGGTTGGATTAGTTGGAGACTCAATAAAAATCATCTTAGTATTATCTTTAATGCTTGCTTTAAATAATTCAAAATCACTTAAATCAACAAAACTTGTCTCAATCCCTCTTTCTTTTAATTCGGTTTTAGCTATTTCATAAGTACCACCATATATGTCATCGCTAGATATTAAATGATCGCCACTTTTTAAAAGGGAAAAAACACACATAACCGCAGCCATACCACTAGATAAAGCTAGAGCATGAGTACCATTTTCAAGCATAGCTAAGGTACGCTCTAATTCTTCAACAGTAGGATTTTGAAGTCTGGTATAATCATAGCCAAAAGAATCTTGCAAAGCTCTAAATCGGAAAGTTGCCGTTTGAAAAATAGGGAAACTAACTGAACCTGTAAAAGGATCATGACCAACAGCTCCGTGAACAGTAATAGATCCAAAATGCAAGTTTTCTTTCTTATCATATTCTTTATAGTTTGTAAAATTTTTCATAATTAACCTCCTCATACAAACATTTATCTAGTTTTAGTATATCATTTATTACTTAATTGTCAATAAAACTACCATTTACTTTACACTAAAGTGTATGTAAAAAAGAAGTCAATTATTAAATCAACTTCTTTTCCTAACTAGCTCATAAACTTCATCAGAAATATTTTCAATACTTCTTATTTTTTCATCTTTAACACAGTTAACAATATCGTAATGGTAAATATCGGCCAATTCTAAGTAGGCTTTTTCACCTTTTCTTAAATAAAATTCATCACTTTCAGTTTCATCAGGAAGTTCAGTTCGCTTCTTTTTTAAATCACTTGCATATTCATAGGGCATATAAAGAAGTATTACTTGCTCAGGCCTTGGCAATTCCATTAATTCATACTCTAAAGTATCTATTTTTTGATACATTTTTAGTCTTTCTTCTTTAGTATCTAACATGCCACCCCGGTGAGCCATATTACTAGATACATAGCGATCAATTATCAAAGTGTATCCTTCATTTAAGTATTTGTTAATAATTGGCAAGTTGTATCTTCGGTCAGCAGCATAGTAGCATAAAGCCGCAAGACTATCAACTTCGCCTCCTCCTTCAGGAAAAAAACTGTGATTTACTTTTAAATATTCATGGCACATATGAGGTTTACCTTGTAAACAAGCTCCAACAATTCTTCCTGATGGGGTATCATACATAGGAAAAGATATAGTTGCTACCTTGGCACCATCTTGCTTTAATCTTTCTACTAATAATTTACTTTGCGTTTCTTTGCCGGAACAATCTGTTCCTTCAATTACAATAATTTTACCTTTCATATTATTCCCCACTTATTATTATTTTTTAGTTAATTTTAAAATTTTGCCACATGATTCTTTACCTTCTTTACAAAAGCCTTGAGTTTCACATGTTGGTCCTAAAATGTTACTAAAGCACTCAGCTCCTTTAATTCCTTTTATTTCTTGGTGTATACCACTTGCCATGTCTCGTGTTTCCCATTGAGCTTTTGTACATTCTCTTAATCTTAAAATATGTTCTAAAGTTTTTCCATCCATGCTAGTGATTACATTTACCATATTTCCTGATAAAGTAAAGTATATTAAATCTTCATCTCTTATTTGATAATCATGTTTAAAATGTTCATACATTGCTATGTTTCTAGCAAATATTTCCTCATAAATATCTTTAAAGCTTGCCATTATTTTAGGTGGAGTTTTATACTGATGTAAATCAACAACTGGGGAAAAGTCTGGTACCATTATATGATGCGTTCTATGTCTAGTTAAATGAGTTAACACGGCGAAAGACAGTGGTATTTGAAATTCAAAAGATACTTGGGTTAATTCCAATTTATCGGATTCAAAGGCAATTTTTTTCATTAATTCTTGTTTAAAATCTTTATCTATACAAAGTAATTTATATACTTTTTGGGCTTTTTCTAAAGAAAATTGATATCTGTGCATAATTGCTGATAATAAAATAGTATCATCAACATTTGAAGTGCTTGCTAAAAGTTTTGGTTTAGCTAATACTTTATAAGTTGGATCACTAATTTTATTTTTTAAATATTCATCTGTTCCGTCTTCTAATTTTAGGGGTGTAGCATCTATTACAGGGATAATAAATGGTATTTGTTCTTTGGCTATTTCATATAATCTTTCGCCGAACTCTCTTATTTCACTTATTTTACTATATTTAGTTTTGGTATATTTTATAATCATATCTTTTAAGGTATGAGCATCAACTCCCATAATAATATTAGAATAATAACTATAAGGTAAGACAAAACGGGCATCTTCTAAAGTTGCACCTAAAGATACTAATTTTTCATAATCGTTAAATAAAGATTGTTCATGAGCTTGATATTCTTTTTTTATTTGTTCATTATTATCTAGTAAATTACCATTTTGATCATGAAAATCTGGTGTATAGAAGCCTACTTTACTAAAATCTACTTCTCTTCTTGATTTAATTGTAAATGATGAGAAACGTTCAGCAATAATTGTTTGTTCAATTACTGGTGAGACATTTTCTATGGCAAAAACACAGTAGTCGTGATCAGTTATAGAATCATGCCCCATATTAATTACTCTTTTAATAAAAGATAAATTTTGATCTAATGTTTTACTTTCTGATAATCCCAAAACATTAAAAACCGTGCCAGGATTTCGAGATAATCTTCCAGCGGTTGAAACAATTTCAGCTTTTCTTTCAACCTCATTGTTTTTTAATATTTCTACTATTTCGTCAATATTTTCAACTTTTCCTTTTAATTCTTCTTTTAATTTAGCATAATCCAATGCTCCAATTAGTTCTATTCGCATATTACTTCCTCCATTTTAATTATAACAAAAAGATATAGATGGTTCTATATCTTAGACAAAATATTTACAAAATTTTAAGAACAATTGGTTTTCATTTGATATTTGGCGATTACTTTATTTATATATCTGAATCCGTATTTTTCATAAGATGTGTCATTTAATATTGATTCAAAGTCTACATCTTTATCATTTATTTTTTCTTTTATATAAGCTAGAGCTTGCTTTTTAGTTAAGGGATTAAACATGATAATATCATCAAATCTACCTAAAAATTCTTTGCTAAAAAATTCATTTAAATCAGTCTTACTATTTAAAAAACCAACATTATTATTTTTATAAGCATTAGAAGTCATAATAATTAAACTATGAGAAAAATCTATTTCTTCACCATGAGCATCATGAATTAGACCTTCATCCATTATTTGTAAAAATAAATTAATAATGCTAGGATGAGCTTTTTCTAATTCATCTACTAAAATAATGGAATAAGGATTATATTTAACTTCTTTAAAGATAAAAGGATCATTATAGCCAACATATCCAGCATGAGAACCTATTAATTTGCTTAAAGAAGAAGATTCTTTGTATTCACTCATATCTAGGCGTATTAAGTTGTTTTTGGTGACTTTGCTAAGTATTTTAACTGAGCTAGTTTTTCCGACTCCACTTGGGCCTACTAATAATAGTTTAATACCCTTTTGACTATCATAAAATGTTTGTAAGTTGGTAATTAGTTTGTTTAAAGCTTCGTCTTCATAAAAAATGTTTTTATATAATTGCTCTTTTAATTCTTTTATTAAAGCTTTTTTATCGATAAATATGGGAATATTGCTTTTTCTTTCTATCACTTTTAAAATATCTTCTTTTGTAATACTGTCATCTTTTATTTCTTTTAGATTACTAATACTATCTTCTACTTCATTAATATTTAAACAGGTGTCTAGGGCTTTAGCAAATAAATTTTCTTCTACATATTTTTCTTTTAATTTATTTAGTTCTTTTAATTTTTTCTCTAAACTTTTTAATTCTTCTTTTAGAGTGTTTTTTCTTTTTATATAGGCACAAACACTGTCTAGTAAATCTATTGTTTTATCAGGATTTTTCTTTTTAAATAAGTACTTACTTGCTAGCATGGTTATATCATCAATATTTTTTTCACTAATTTTTAGGTGATGATGAGCTTCATAACTAGGTTTTAGACCCATTAATATTTCTTTGGTTTCTTCTAAATTAGGTTCTTTTATGAGAATAGTTTCAAATCTTCTTTCTAAAGCTTTATCTTTGGCAATAAAACGCTCATATTCTTCGGTAGTAGTGGCACCAATAACTTTTAACTCGCCTCTTGCTAAATAAGGCTTTAGAATATCACCGGCATTTATAGCTCCTTCAGCACCACCAGCATTAACCATAGTATGAACTTCGTCAATAAATAAAATGATATTTTTATTTTTTATTACTTCCTTTATTATTTTGGTTAGTCTTTCTTCAAATTCGCCACGATATTTGGTGCCACTTACTAAGTCTCCCATAGGTAAATCTATAATCTTTTTGTTTATTAATGATAAAGGAACTTCTTTGTTTTTGATTTTACGAGCTAATTCTTCAACAATAGCAGTTTTTCCTACACCAGCAGGACCAATGAGTAAAGGGTTACTCTTTTTTTTACGAAGTAAAACTTCAATTATACTGTTAATTTCTTTTTCGCGGCCAATTACTTCATCAAATTCATCTACTTTATCATTCAAAACTTGACCAATATTTAATATTTCTAATTTTTCAGTTTTAATATCTTGAGGTTTTACCTTTAATTCATCATATAAATCATCTAAATTAATATTCATACCAATCATTATACGGATAGCTATACCTTCTCCTTCATCTAACATGGCTATTAACATATGACTTTCAGTTACGACACCTTTGTTATTTTCTTTAGCATCACTTAAAGCATTTGCTAAAATTCTTTTTAATAAAGGAGTGTATAAATTAACTTCGATATTTTTTTTGGGAATACCTACTATATCAATTAGTTCGTTTCTAAATCTTTTGTAGGTTAAACCAAAATCTTCTAATATTTCTTTGGTATTACTATCATTTTTTAAAATAGCTAATAGTAAATGCTCACTGCCAACATAGGGGTGAGATAATACTTTTCTTTCTTCTTCTGCATCTTTTAATAATTTACTACCTATAAATCCAAAGTTATTAAACATAAAGGGCCTCCAATTTATTCTATTCTAAATATGTAAAAAAAAGACCAAAATTATTCATTATTTTTGATTATTTTATTAGGTATTACTTTGGTTTAAATAGAAAAAGTAAGGGGGTAATCCTTACTTTACAATTTCTTCTATTTTCATGAAATTGGTTAAACGAATATTGTTTACAGGAGGAAGTCCACCCGTAATAACTATTTTATCACCATTTTCTAATTTAAAATAATGAATGGCTTTTTCTTTGACAAGATTTACTAACTCATCGGTATCATCCATAAGAGGTACTAAGCACGTATAAACGCCATAATTTAGAGCTAGACTTCTTGCTACTTTAGGTGTTGTACAAGTTGCTAAAATAGGACAGTTGGGTCTAAAATTACTAATCATACGAGTACTATATCCACTTATAGCTTCTGCTACAATAGCTTTTACATCAACATATTCAGTTATATCAACCGCACTTTTAGCAATACATTCAGTACGGCCAATTTTACCTAAATAGCTAAAATGATTATCACTATGCTCTTCTGCATCACTAGCAATACTTGCCATATATTTAACAGTTTCAACCGGATATAATCCAACAGTAGTCTCACCACTTAACATAACCGCATCAGTTCCATCAAGGACGGCATTAGCTACATCCGTAACTTCGGCACGCGTTGGCCGAGAATTCTTTTTCATGCTTTCTAACATTTCGGTCGCAACAATACAGAATTTACCATGTTCTCTTGCTTTTCTAATAATTAGCTTTTGGTAAACTGGTAATAGGGAAATTGGTACTTCTTCGCCAAGATCACCACGAGCTACCATTACACCATCACTAACACTTAATATTTCATCTAAATTATCTATTCCAGTTTTACTTTCTATTTTAGCAATAACTTTGATGTCACTGTTTTCTTCAGCTATTATTTGGCGAGCTTCTAGGACATCTTCTTTGGTGGAAACAAATGATAAAGCAAGAAAATCACCATTATTATGACAAGCATATCTTATATCTTCACGATCTACTTCACTAATAAAAGGAATATCAAGCTTTACACCAGGAACAAATAAACTTTTTTTACTCCCAAGAATACCACCATTAATAACTTTACAAGTAACGCCATCTTTTTCTTTACTTATTACTTCTATTTTCATTAAACCGTTTTCAAGTTGAATAACACTACCTATATTTAAACTTTCTAGAGCTTCAGGATGATTAACACTAAAATAATCATCGGTACCTATAACATTTTCTTTAACTATTCGAATTATTTTACCCTCAATTAGATTAATTCCTCCTTCTACTACTTCACCATTTCTAAATTCAGGACCTTTAGTATCATAAAGCAAACCAATATTCATGTTTTCTTCCTCATTTATCCACAATACTAAATCACGAACAGTCTCTCTTTCTAGAGTTGTGGCATGTGAAAAGTTTACTCTAGCTACATTCATACCGGCATGAACTAATTCTTTAAATACTTCTTTTTTATTAGTAGCAGGTCCAATGCTACATATTATTTTGGTTTTTTTCATAAAATTTCCCCTCCTATAAAACACAAGTTATAATTTTACTATAAAACTCCTAAAAAATAAAGAAAAAGTTGATAGACAACTTTTTAAACATTATTATATTTGCTAAAATCAGGTTTTGATTGTTTTAGTTTTTGCTTTTTTTTGCTTAGGAAAGTTTGGATTATACTTGTTACAATTAATATACCAATTGATATTAATAAGATATTGGTTTTTAATAAAGAATTTAGGTATGTTCCTAAGTTTGGAATGACTTTTATTACTTTACCTATTACTGATTCATGATAGGCCGTTGTATTAACAGTGCCATTGCTAATTGTTACATGTTCAGGGGTACTATCAATTATTTTGCCTATTTCAATATCATTGTTATATTCATACATAACATCATCATCTTTATCGGGTGATACTTTTAAATCTATTAAAAGGAAGTCTCCTTTTGATAAATCTAAATAATCATTATCTTCTTCAATTATTTGATAAGAATAATCGAGGAATGATATATAACCTTTAGTGTCTATAGCAGAAAATATAAAATATATTACATTTAATACTATTACTACTATTAATACTATGTTTATTATACCTATTATTTTTTCAAAGAAAGAAACTATAATATTAAGAAATTTTTTCATACACTTCACCTATTCTTTAAATAAATTATAAGGTATTTGATGATGATTTGCAATATAATATGACAATATTATGTAAATTTACAATTAATTTACTTTTATACTACAACACTTATACCCCGACAGTTTTTTATTTGATATAAAAAGGATATAAACTACTCGCTTATACCCTTTGTTTTTCTAATATTGATAAAACAACCAAATATTAAGCAAACTGATTTAGCTAAATATCTCAAGATAAGTAATAAAACTTATAGTGCTTATGAAATTCAATATGAAATTATTCCTTCTAAACATTTAATTTCTATTGTTGATTATTTAAATGTTTCAATAGATTATTTATTTGGCTTTACTGATATTATACGGTATGATAATTATATTAAGGGTATAGATAAAAAAATAGCTGGCGAAAGACTAAAAGAATGGCGTAAAGAACATAAACTTACACAAAGTAAATTAGCTAAAGAATTAAATACTACTTTTTCAGTTTTATCTGGATATGAAATAGGAAGAAGATTAATTGCTACCCCTTTTTTATATGATATTTGTAAAAAATATAAAATATCTGCTGATTATATATTGGGTAAAGTAGATAGTCCTAAATATTTAAAATAGACATCACCCCGATGTCTATTTCTTTTCTCTTGTTAGTTTGGGTGTTTTTAGTAATTCTAAATCCATTGTGGCTAAATTTTTGTTTTTATAGCGTTTATCATGAGTAACTTCTTCTTCAAACCAAACTGGAGATTCAAAAATTTTGGCTTCTTCTAGACTAGCAAATTCTACTTCAGCCATTACAAGACCCTCTAAATTATCATGAAAACAGTCTAGTTCAATGGTATGTTTACCATATTTTAATTTATATCTAGTTTTAGTTATAATTCTGCCAATACTAAGTTTCTTTAATATATCAAAGGTTTGTTTATCTATTTTTGTTTCTGTTTCTTCTCTTACTAAATCTCCTTGACTTTTTTGAGTTAAATAATAATTTTCATTCTTAGCTCTAATTCTTGTTTCTGGTTCAATACTAATATAAGCTTGAATAATATTTTCTACTTCATAACAATATTTAGTAAGATCAAAATTTTTATTTACTAAGAACTTTCTTTCAATTTCCAATTTCCAATACCTCCTTAATTTTTTCTTTTATATCATTAATATTATCTTGTTCTAATGCTTCTTCTAACATTTTTTTGGCTTTGTAAATATGTAATATTCCTTCATATCTTTCTAGTTTTTCACTAGCTCTTTGAACAGTTTTACCTACACTACTTTTAGAAATGTTTTTAATATCAGCGATTTCTTGCATAGATAGATCTTCAACAAAGTGTTCACTAAAAGCTACTTGTTCAGTAATTGTTAGTAATTCTTTATATATATCAAATAAAGAATTTAAATATTCTCTACTTTCCATCATCAATCATATCCTTAAATAAACCGTAAATATAGTTTTCAATATCAAATGGTTTTAAATCTTCCATCTTCTCACCTAAACCAATAAATTTAACAGGAATATTAACACTTTCTTTAATAGCTAGAACGATACCACCCTTGGCAGTTCCATCTAGTTTAGTTAAAACTATACCTGTAATATTGGTTATTTCTTTAAAACTTTCAGCTTGTAAAATACCATTTTGACCAGTTGAGGCATCAATTACGAGTAATGTTTCTTGAGGGGCACCTTCTATGTGCGTGCCAATTACTTTGTTGATCTTTTCTAGTTCTTTCATTAGATTTACCTTATTTTGAAGACGTCCCGCGGTATCAACAAGAACTATATCAATATTTTCTTCTTTAGCTTTTTTAAGTCCATCATAAATTACACCTGCTGGATCAGCATTTTCTTTACCATAAAACATAGAACCGGTTTTATCTGCCCACTCTTTTAATTGAGGAACGGCTCCAGCTCTAAAAGTATCACCTGCTATCATCATGATACTTTTTCCTTCCTTCTTATATTTATAGGCAAGTTTCGCAATAGTAGTAGTTTTTCCTACACCATTTACACCTACCAT
>CALVHJ010000024.1 GCA_944327425.1 uncultured Bacilli bacterium | reverse complement strand
TAATACTTAATTTTAGTAGTGCTAGATATAGGAGTACTGCTAGTGTACCAGTTGTTGATAGCACAGTTAACTATACACCCTATAATTTTCGGATAATGGAAGTATATGTAAATAGTAATTTAGAATATACTTGGAATAATAACACATCTTTAGATGTATATACTAGTAGTACTAATATAACTAATTATGTATCAAGTATGAGTGATAGTATTTATACATTAGATAATACAAATAGTTATTGTACAACTGATAATGGTAATGGGGAATATATTAGAAATGATAGTGTAACTATAGGATATAGTGATTTAAACTTAAGTATAAATAATAACAGTGGAAGAAAAGCTAAATGTTATTTATATTTTGACGAAACACCTGGCATAACTTTAGCCTCATTAACATACAATGCAACGACGGTTAACAGAACAACAAGTCCTAATTTAATAGTAGATGCTGAATATGAAAGTATTAACTATTCAATAACTTCAGGAAGTACCTTTGCAAGTATAAATTCACAAACGGGAATAGTTACCGGAAGAGCCAATGGCACAGCTATTGTTCAAGCATCAATTACAGATAAAAGTGGAAATAACATAATTGCAACAAGTCCTGTTCAAATAGGAAGTGTAAGTAATACAAACAGGTATGTTTGGAATAGATATAGAACAGTTGCAAAAAATGTATTAAACTATAATTTAGGAAAATGGTTTTATTTAACAGATGATAATGGTGATGATCCTGTTATTGGCGATATCGTATACATAAAAACTTCTAAAACAGTTGACATAAACACTGAAGATGAAATAATAACTTTAACAGGTAATATTTCTACATCAACTTATGAGTTAAGAAGAGCAAGTGCTATTATTTGGATACCAGTAGAACAAGGAGATTATATCAGCGTTTCTCTAGATGGCAGTATTTCCAGTTTTCTTATGTCGAATATATTCTTTTACGCCGAAGAAGACTCTATGTTGTATCTTTCTTTAGGTAGCAATGGAATTTGTTATTTAAATTCACAACCTTCTGGATATGACTATTCTGATAAAATAAGCCTACTTCTTTTTGGAACTGAATATGTTAAAGGTGCTTTAAATGGAACTTTATCAAGTCTATCTAGTGATACTTATCCAAATGATGAAATAAGTGGAGCATATTGGTACACCTATCAAGGAAGTGATATCATTGATCCTAATAGTGTAACACTATCAATATCTGGATCAAATGTTATTGCTACAGTAAATAATCGTTCTAATAGTTATGGAGGAACAATTAGTTATAATTATGAATATAGTACAGATGGAGGATTATCTTGGACTACAGCCGCAACAACTAGTAATAGAACATATAATATACCCATTCCAAATGCAAAATCCATGATAGCAAGAGTAAAAGCTCAAGACAACTATGGATTCACTAGCAATACATATATCCACAGTAATGGCGTATCAATAATAAATTAAAAATTATTATCTAAAAAATCAAATGTTACATATGGCACTTAAAAAGTTAAAATTTTTAAGATAAAGAAAACTCCCTGTTTCTTTTCTACTTAAATTATCGAAATAAAGTTGAAAATTACTATAAAAGATGATAAAATTAATAATAGTAAATGGGGCTGATAAATGTGAACTTAGAGCAAAACATATTACAAATACCAATTGATGAAATTATTCCCAATCGGTTTCAACCACGTCTAAATTTTGAAGATCGTGGCTTAGAAGAACTAGCCGCTTCTATTAAACAGCATGGGATTATCCAACCATTAGTATTAAGACGAGTTGAAGATAAATATGAAATTATCGCTGGTGAAAGAAGATATAAAGCAGCCGGTATTGCTGGTCTAACTAAAGTACCGGCTATTATTGCTGACATCGATGATAACAAAAGTGCTGAGGTTGCCATTGTTGAAAACGTCCAAAGAAGAGATTTATCAGCTATTGAAGAGGCAAGAAGTTATAAAAACCTATTAGACAAAGGTTATTTAACCCAGGCTGAATTAGCTAAAAAAATGGGCTTATCCCAAAGTGCTATTGCAAACAAACTTCGTTTACTAAACCTAGATGAAGAAGTTCAAAAAGCTTTAATTAATGGGGAAATAAGTGAACGTCATGCTAGAAGCCTACTTGTTTTACCAACTCATGAAGAGCAACGAAAATGGTTAAGAAGGATAATTAATGAAAGAATGACAGTTCGTGATTTAGATGCGGAATTAAAAAGATTAAGTGAAGTGCCTAAAAAAGCTGAAATTGAAGAGGAAGAAGAGGACATACCCCTAGTAAAAAACATAGATATAGATGCTATTCGAAAAGAAGCAACAGAAATTCCTAGTGTTAATGAAGAAAGTGATATAGCTCGTAAATTAAGAGAAATAGAACGTGAAAGAATGTTTAATCCTGATGTTATACCTGTTGAACAAGCCCGAAATGATTCTAAAGGTAATTTCTTTAATTTCCTCGAAAACGAAACCGTCAACATGAACATGGAAGAACCACTTTTAAAAACCCCCGCTATAAATATAGAACTTCCTAAAGCATCAACAACATATCAAACAAATACTAGTGATACTATCCCCTCTAAACCCAATAATACCCTTGTTGAACCTCCAAAAGAAGAACCCGTAAGTATTGAAAAACCATCTTATGAACAACCAAATTTAAATCCAAACTTTGGCTCTTTAAAAACTCCCAATACAGCTCAAAACGAAATTTTTGATCCTGTAAATTTAATAGATACTTTAGATCCTAATTATGAACAAAAACAAGAAGAAAAACTAGGAATTGATTTAAAATCCGCTATAAATACCGTACGTAATACCAAAGATACTCTTCAAGATAAAGGCTTCAATATTTCTTTAGAAGAAACTGATTTAAGTGATGTTTATCAATTTATAATTAAGATAAAAAAAGATTAAACAAGTACGCTTTGTATTTGTTTTAATTTGACAAAAAATAAATTTATGATATAATGATAACATAAGTTACCTTTAAAGAATTGGGTGGTGAAATATGGCAGGTAAAGCAATAATAGAAAAGAATGATTTATTAAAAATAGCAATTAAAATGGTCGAAAATAATGGTATTGAATCAATTAATGCTCGTGACTTAGCTAAAAATGCGGAAATATCCACAAAACCTATTTACCGTATTTACAAAAGCTTAGATGATTTAAAAAGTGATGTAAATGATATTATTAAAAAAGAGTATGATGAATTTATCATGAAAAGAGTAGACAACAAAAATGCTTTAATTACCGTATGTGTTGCTTATGTTGAATTTGCTGGCATGCATAAAAATTATTTTAAATGTATGTTTTTATCTCATAATTTAAAATGGACAAGTATAGATGATGTTTTAAATGAAAAATGGAATCAATCAACCATAATTAATCTTGTTAATAAACATGGTCTAAACTTTGATGAAGCTAAAAATTTATTTATGAATGTCTGGCTATATGCTAATGGCCTAGCAACTCTTATTGCTACCAATGATTTAGTCATTGATAACAAAGAAATTTTAATTCGTATTGTAAAAATATATAAAGAATTATCAAAAAAATACGAAAAATTAAAAAACTAAAGAGAAATCAGGGGATATAATGGAAACTAAAATTTTTGATTTTAGAACCAATTTAAATGAAGAAGAACTTAAATATTGTGCTAAATGTTTAAAAGAAGGAAAAATTGGTATTTTTCCTACCGAAACAGTATATGGAATAGGGGCTAATGCCTTAAATAATGAGGCTGCCTCTCTTATTTTTAAAGCTAAAAATCGAGCTAAAGATAATCCTTTAATCATTCATATATCTAATTTTAAGATGTTAAAAGATATAACCAAACCACCAACTAAAATAGAACAACAACTAATTGATGCTTTCTTCCCTGGACCATTTACGCTTATTTTAAGAGGTAAAAAAAACATTCCTTCAAAAGTTAATGCCGGTTTAAAAACAGTAGGTATTCGTATGCCTGAAAATGAAATAGCTCACAAATTAATTGAATATGCTGGTATTCCTATATGTGCACCAAGTGCTAATTTATCAAGTAAACCAAGCGGTACCAAATTAGAAGACATCAAGAGTGAATTTATGGGTAAAGTATCATTTATGATTGATGGTGGCCCAACTAAAATAGGTTTAGAATCAACTGTTTGTGAAGTAATAGATGGTATACCTACTATTCTAAGACCTGGCAAAATTACTAAAGAAGATATTATTTCTGTTGTAGGCTCATGCAAACTAGATGCTAGTTTATTTAAAGAAAGTATTGCTACTCCTAGAAGCCCAGGCATGAAATACAAACATTATGCTCCTAGTAAACCTGCTATTTTAATTTATTCACCAGATGAGTCTCTTTTATTAAAACTAATAAAAGAACATTTAAAACCTAAAACCGCTATAATTGGCTCTAAAGAGCATCAACACTTATTTTCAAAATATCAATATTTTTCTTATGGTAAGAAAAATGATCTAGAAGAGATCATGCATAACATTTTTACTATTTTAAGAAAAGTAGATAAAGAAGATATTGATTATATTATAATTGAAGGTGTAAAAAAAGAAGGCTTAGGTCTTGCTATTATGAATCGTTTAATTCGTTCGGTAAGTTTTAATTATCTTGAAAAATAACCTATTTAATTCTTGCTGGAACATCCTTATCAACTTTAATAAAATTATAATTATATCCCTTTTTTAGAAACCAAAAACGATAATATTCTTGATCAAATTTATAATAAACATGAATAATATCATCACTTTCTACTTCTGCTTTTAAATATAGAAAAGAATTATCACCAAAATACTCATAAACGAACTCTTCAGTTCCTTTTTTTATTGTTTCATTAACAAAACTATAACAAATCATAAAATATCCAAGCAAAATCCCCAATCCCACTAACCAAATAATTAAACTTTTAGTTTTCATTTTTTATCATCCTAACTTAATCATTTTAACACATTTTTTTCAAAAGATAAATATATGTATTATTTAGTACTTGACAAAACATAGTAGTGGTCATATTATATTAGTAAGTGGGTGATATTATAAATACGCAATTTAAAAAAGGTGTACTTGAACTATTAATTTTTCTCATGGTAAAGAAAAAAGATATGTACGGGTATGAATTAGTTGAAAGTGTTAGTAAAGTAGTTGATGTAAGTGAAGGTACTATCTATCCCATTTTAAAAAGATTAACCAATGAAGGCTACTTTGAGGCATACACCAAAGAATCAACGGAAGGACCAATAAGAAAATATTACCACATTACTACTAGTGGTTTAGAAATAATGAACAAAGAATTAAAAGAATGGCAAAAATTTTCAAAAAGCGTTAATGATTATATTGAAAGGAGTATTAAAAAATGAACAAAGAAGAATTTTTAACTAAACTAAGAAAAAAACTAGATGTGTTAGAAGATAAAGAAATAGAAGATATAATAAGTGAATACGAAGGATACATAGAAGAAAAAAAGAGTCGTGGCCTAACTGAAGAGGAAGCTATAAAAGAGCTTGGAGACTTAAATGAAATATCAAGTGATCTTCTAGGAGCCTATAAAGTAAAACAAAAAGGTAGTAATTATTTAAATAAATTTATTGATAAAGTATCTCAAATATTTGATAAAGTATTAAATGAACTAAGCACTAAAAGCGGTAAAGACATTTTAAAATTTGTTGTCGAAATATGTTTGATAATTCTTTTAATCTGTATTTTTAAAATACCATTTATTTTTATCAAAGATTTAGGTTGGAATATATTTAGTACGCTATCATACCCTATATCAAACACCTTTTATAGTATCTGGTCTTTTATAATTGAATTATCATATTTTATTTTAGCCATTATTTTATTTATCAAAATAATTCAAAAAAGATATTTTGAAGGTATTTCTGAAAAAATAGTCGCTGATCTAGAAGAGCAAGATGTCAAAAAAAACAAGAAAAAAATAAAAAAAGAAACTATAGAAGCATCTCAAACTAAAGAAATTAGAGAAGTGACTCCTAAAAAACATAGTATTATTGACATGGTTATCAATATCTGTATTCTCTTTTTAAAAGTTATTGTTACAATGTGTTTATTTGGCGTAATATGCTACTTAATAGGAATGGCTTTTTTAATCGTTATAGGAATTTATTTACTAATTAAGGGTATAACTTATTTTGGTATTTTCATTCTATTTATTGCCTTATTTTTAGGTGGAGTGCTTTTATTACAATTAGGAACTTACTTTATATTTAATAAAAAGGTAAAAGGCGGCCACATTCTAGCAGAATTAATCACAATTATTCTTCTAACTGGTATAGGTTTGTCTATTAGTACAATTGAAATAGCAAATACAGAAATTATCTATAATAGTCCCTATGAAAAAACAAAAACTACAACTAAAGAACTAAGTATAAGTGAAGACTTAGCCCTATATGGCAACTATAATATTATAATTGACAACACTTTAACTGATACTATTAAAATTGAATATACATATCCTGATATTAATAATGTAGAAGTAAATATAGATTTAAGTTATTATGATAATGGTTATTATCTTGATTACAACATAAGAAACTTATCATGGAACAAAAATTTCTTTGATGAATTTATCGAAAATTTAAAAGACAAAAAAATATATATAAATCCTTTTGAAATAGAAAAAAATGTCTATATGTCCTTAAATACTCAAGAATTATTATTTAAAAACAAAGAAATAAATAGTAATGATAATGATATAATATATGAATTTACGAGAACTTATAATATTTTAAAAGTTGAAGAAAGTAACGACTATGCTTATCTATATTTAGTAGTTAGACAATATCAATTTGAAGAAATAGCAACCGTAAAAGTTCTAAGAAGCATGGCAGATACTATTGAAGAAGGTAAAAATTACGAATTTACTTTTAGATATAATTATCCCTCAACCCAAATAGAAAATGATACAATTGAAGAATTATTTCTAAAATGTCAATTAGTATCCATTAATGCCACCGATAAAGCAGGATTAGAACAAACTGAGGAACCAGATGAACCTTAAAATTAATGTAAAGAACAATAATTATTCTAGCTATTTTCCTAATTTTTTGATAGTCTTATAGTGGAGGTAAATAAAAAATGAAAAGAAAATTTTTATTATGTCGTCGATGTGGCAATTTAATTGAAATGATTAATGATAGTGGTGTAACACCAATTTGCTGCGGTGAGGATATGAATGTTTTAACTGCCAATACTACGGAGGCAGCTACTGAAAAACATATACCTGTAGTAAACATAAGTGATAATATAGTTAAAGTGACGGTAGGTGAAGTTCTTCATCCTATGGAAGAAGCTCATTATATTGAATGGATTTATTTAGAGACAACCGAAGGTATTAAAAGAAAAAAACTACAACCTAATGATAATCCAATAGCAGAATTTGCTCTATTAGATGGTGAAAAAGTAATAAATGCTTATGCTTATTGTAACTTACATGGCTTATGGCTTAAAGAATTAAAGTAAATCGTTTATGATTTGCTTTTTATTTGAGAAAAATAATGGTATAATAAAAAAGAAAATAGGTGATTATATGGAAGAAATAAGTGTTTTAGAAAGATATGGTGAAAATTTAACTGATAAAGAGTATATTACTGATCCTGCTATTGGCAGAGATAATGAAATAAAACAAGTAATATTAACGCTTTTAACTCCCGAAAAAAGTGCTCTTTTAGTAGGTAAACCAGGAATTGGTAAAACAGCTATTGTTGAAGGCTTAGCATATCGTATTATCAAAGGTTATGTACCTGATGTTTTATTAAACTATCAAATTATCAAAATAAATATTTCCAGTCTCTTAGGTAGTACAACAAGTAACGGGGAACAAGAAAGTCGTATCGATTTATTAGTTCGGGAACTCACTAATAAAAAAGATACCATAATTTTTATTGATGAAACTCATCTTCTTGTAAACAAGGATGGCGGTATGGATTTTGCTAATATGTTAAAAGCCGGATTAGACCGTGGAGTTATCAAAATGATTGGTGCTACCACTACTGAGGAATATGAACATTACATTTTAAGAGATCGAGCTTTCTTAAGAAGATTTGCCAAAATTGAAGTACTAGAAACCGATAAAGATACTACTGTGCAAATATTAATGGGTACTATACCTAAAATCGAAGCTACAACAGGCGTAAAATGTGAATATACCGATTTTATTAAAGAAAAACTTATGCGTTTTATCGTTGATATGACTGATGAATACAAAAGAGTATATGAAATAGCTTCCCGTTATCCCGACATTTGCTTAACTATTGTTTCCAATGCCTTTACTTTTGCTTTATATGATAATAAAAAAACAGTAACTTTAAAACACTTCTATAAAGCGATATGTAATGCTAAAAATATTTATGAAGATGCCAGACAAAAAGAAGTAGAACGTTTTAAAGTCGAATTTGCCGATATGATTAAAGAAGAAGGTGTTGATTTAAATGAAACAAGTTAAAGTATTAGAAATAGGCTGTGGCAAAATGAGTAAACATATCATGGATTATGTTTACGATTTAGGAGGCACTATCGTTGGAGCAGTTGATTTAAATCCTAAGCTAATTGGCAAAGATATCAGTACCATTATAAATAGTGGCCCTAAAAACATCATTATAGAAGATGTCGCCAACCTAGATAAGTTATTAAAAGAAACAAAACCAGATATAGCCATTATTGCCACCTTAAGTTATTTAAATGATATTAAGGATCTAATTAGAATATGTATAAGTAATAATGTAAATGTTATAACAACGGCAGAGGAATGTTTTGATGCCGAAAGTTCTAATCCCCCTCTTTATAAAGAATTAGATATTTTAGCAAAATCTTATAATGTAACTATTACCGGTTGTGGTTATCAAGATATTTTTTGGGGTAACCTAATTACGACTATGGCTTCTTCTATTCATAAAATTACCAAAATAAAAGGGGTAAGCTCTTATAATGTTGAAGACTATGGCATAGCCCTAGCTAAAGCTCATGGAGCTGGTTTAACAATAGATGAATTTAATAAAACTTTTGCATCTAAAAGTGCTGAAGAAAGAAAAGCATTAATCAAAAAGGGTAGTTATACTGCTTCATACATGTGGAATGCTGCTAGTTGGTTAGCTAAAAAAATGAAATTAACACCCTTTAAAATAACTGAACAAAATATTGCTACTACGAATACCTTAGACTTGCATAGTGATACTTTGAATATGGATATTAAAAAAGGGGATGCTACTGGTATGAGTGCCATTGTAACTCTTGAAACAGAAGAAGGTATAACTATTGAAGCTGAATGTATTGGTAAAGTCTATAGTTCTGATGATTTTGATAAAAATGAGTGGACTATTTATGGTGAACCTGATACTACTTTAATCATAAATAGACCAGATACTGTCAAACTAACTTGTGCTAATATTGTAAATCGTATACCCGATGTTATCAAAGCTAAACCTGGATTTGTTCCTACTTGTGAAATTGGTGAGCCGACTTATAAAATAAAATATTGATATCTAAGAGCAATTTATTTTGCTTTTTTCTTTACATCAATATTTTATTTTTAGTTATTTTCTTTAAATATTCTTGAAGTTTTTGATCCTCTGCATAAACATAGCACCCCTTAATACCCCTCGTAAGAAGAACTCTATAAGTATTACGAATAATTTTATCTGCTAAATCTTCATAATATTCTTTATCTTGTTTCATTAAAACATAAAGACCATATAAAGATTTTTCCGTATTAGCTCTCTTCTTATAATCAGTTATTACTTTTCTATTTTCATACTTTAGATCAGGACCAATAATAACACCAATATAATCAAATTCTAATCCTTGGACATTATGAATACAACCAACTTCATTTATAGCACTAGCTCTTGTTGCAAAAACTTCTCCATGTTTAAGATTCCAACTTGCTTCAAAATCATTTATTTTAATATCCATAAACTCGGGATTATCAGCTTCCCTAGCATTTCTTTTCCAACAAAAACCTGCTACTAAACGTGCATTATTATTAGTATTTTTCTTCTTAATAAGGTTTCTTAATTCTTGTGGTGAATCAATCACTTGAAAATCAAAATCAAATTTAGCATCAAATTTTTTATTATATAAAAACCCCTCAACAAAATCTAAATATGTAGAACTTCCTTTACACCTAAATTGACTATTAAGTTCTATCTCCAAAATAGAGGCATGATAATAATTAGCAAAATATTTAATATTAGCAATTGATCCTATATCTCTTAAAGTAACTGTTTGGGCCTCATCAATAAAAAACACACTTAATTTAGCCGCATTAATAATCTCTTTTATTTGATTTTCACCAACATTATTATGAACACCTGATTTTTCTTGTAACCGCTGAGCTTCATCCACTAATAAAAAATCATATTTATTTTCTTTATCTAAGAAAAAATAACCAGAGCTTTTAAAAAGTTCATGAACACTAATTTCATTATTACAAACCAAACTATTTTTATATACTTTTCTTGGAGCCATGTTTTTAGATACATAAGCTCCCATAAGCCCAATTTTAAGTAGCTCTCCTAAAGCATTTATAGCAATTAATGATTTACCACTTCCAGGACCACCCTTAATGATAACAACACTTTTTTTATTGCTCACAAATGCTTTTTTAGCTTCCTTTTTTATCGCTTCAGCAATTACTTTTTGTTCATCTATCAAAGTATATTCTTTTTTATCTTGAATCATTTTATTTATACTAGTTTTTTATTAGGCTTAACATCACTTTTATCTATCATTCTTATAATTTCTAAATCATCACCATAGCAAATATTGTTATTTACCAACTCTTTTAAACTATTGGCACTATCCTTATCATACATTAAAGCTTTATTATAGTATTTCTTAAACTTATTTAATAACAACACATCATCATTTTTAAAAGAATAATTATGTAAATAAACAAGAGGAATAATTTTTACTTAATTATCTTCTACAAATTTATTATAATTATTAAGTAATTGTTGATAACCTAAAACTTGATAAGAAGGATGTAATAATCGTTTTTCTTTATTAGAAATTTTTGTTTTAATTATTGCATTTTCACCCTTAACATCAAAAACTTTTTCCCATTGCTTTAGTTCAAAAATTAACATAACAGGTTCTTTATTATTATTATATCCACTTACGACAAAATCAACTCTTTTACTAGTAAGAGAAATATTAAATTCTATCGCAATTCCTACATTATCCGGCAAATCTTTTAAAATATATTTCATAAATGGCAGACTATTAGCCCATGCTTTAATTTGATTTAACTTAGTTTTCTTTCCCATCTTCTCTTTATAAGCATCATAAACTTTATTACTAATAATACCACGAGAAACATAATCATCAAATTCTTTTTTTAAACACGCAAATATAATCACCTTAATCTCTCCCTACTAAAAAGGCTAGTAAAAACTTTAGTCTTTACTAGCACTACCTAAATTATATCAAAAGCACTTATCTAAAATCAATTAGAATATCTTGCAATAACCAAAATAATCAATTATACTTATAGCAGGGAGTTGTAAAGATGAATGAATTAAAAGATTTTTTGGACTATAAATTCACAGTAGAAGACTTAAAGACTCATTGTCGGAAGTTAGGAATAAAGCCACCATCTCGGAAATTAGAAGTAGAAGATGCTATTATCAAATTTTATGAACAGCCAGGATGGTTAGAAAAATACTATGAAAGCCTAAATGGCTATGAATTAGAATATACCGATCTTTTAGTACAACACAATTTTCATCCTATTGAAGAGGATGTAAAAAAACTAAAAGAAAAATATGGAATTAAGGAAGACTACTATTCTTATAGTAGGAAAAAAGATACTTTAAAGTATAGTATTTTTGGTTATATTCCGGAAGAATTTAAAGAAATATTATTAAAATTAGTTCCTCCTATTAAAGTAGAATTTAAAAATATTATTCCTGAAGTTAAACTAGATAACTATCCTATGTATTTGATTAATCATGGAGAGAGTATGGATAAATTCGATAATTTTGTGATGTTTGTTAATAAAAACAAAGTCAAAGTTACCGAAAAAAATAATTATGTAACAAAATCTAGCTGTTTAAAATTTATAAAAGAATACCTAATAAATGATATAAACCGCAAAAGTGACATGAATGAAATTCGTACCTCTGATGATACTATTGTCTTTAATGGCATTGTAAGCTTACTTTTAGCATCAAAAATAATAGACATTAAAGATAGTTATTTAGTATTAGGCACTAATTATAAAGAATATATTAAATTAAATAAAATAGAAAAAGCAAAAATGCTTCTAGATGGATACATTAATAGCTCTTCAAAAATAATTAATGAAGTAAAAAGATTAGCAAATTACACTTTCCGTGTAACTTATCCCAACGCACCTTTAACAGAACCAAGAAAATATATTTTAGAATATATTAAAAAAATGCCTATCAATGAATGGATTGCATCAGAAGATTTATTTTATATGATTCGGATTAAAGATATTTATTTTCTAAGATCCTATGTTGGAGCTGTTGATTATAAAAGCGATTATGAAAACTGGTATTATCCGGCTGGATTTGCTATGTTTGATTTACAGGTAGTAGATAGTATGCTTATGGATTATTTGGCTATTTTAGGAATAATCGATATTACTATATCTTATACTTATAGTGAGTATGAAGATCGTGAATATGTATATTCTGATACCATAAGACTAAATGAATTTGGAGCAACTGTTTTAGGCTTAATCAAAGAAAAAAGTGAAATAAAAGAAGTAAAGCCTCTTAATGTAACTAAAGAATTCCAAATAATTATTGAAGAAAGTTCTAAAAGAATGGAATATGAATTATATTTCGAACGTTTCTTAAAATCAATAGAAAAAGATAATAAAAAAACCGTTTTTAAACTTGATTTTGATGGTTTGGCAACTGCTCTAGACTTAGGCCTTGATATTGATGAAATTATAACATACTTATTTAAAGAGTGCCCTGATGTTCCCGAAAATGTTCTAGGAGAGCTTTTAGAATGGACTAAATATATTCATCAAATAGAAATTAAAACCGTAAAAATATTGTCATGCCCGCCTGAGGTTATGAATAGACTACTAGAATTAAAAAAAGTAAATAACTTAGTTGAGTGTGATAAAAATAGTCATATCATAATAAAAAAAGGCAAGGAAAAAGAATTAAAGAAATTAATTGAAAGACAAAATTATTTATGTGAGTTTAAAGAAGATTAAGCTTTGAATGCAATATCAAAATTACTAGGCCCCTCAATACATTTTCCATCAATTGTAAATCTTGAACCATGACATAAGCAATCCCAAGTCATCTCCACTTCATTAAATACTAATCCACATTTCATATGCGGACATCTATTTAAAACTATGTGTTCTTTATTATTAGAATCTTTATAAATAGCAACGCTTTTGCCATTTCTTTTTGTGTAGATAACTTTAGAATTATTAACATTTCCTTTTGTACTTTTAATTATAGCCTTCATACTACACCCAATATCAATTGGTAATCTAACTATTTTATTAAAATTAATTCTTCTATGGGGTGCATAAAGAGAAATATAAGGATTATCCTTTTTTAAAATAATATCGGAAAGTATTTGCCCTGCTAACACACCATTTGTCATTCCCCAAGTATTATAACCACACCCCATAAGTAATGTATCATCATTTTTATAAATACGTCCAACATAAGGAATATAATCATTAGTAATAATATCTTTATTACTCCAAGTATAATCAAATTTATAAAGTTTATTTAATTCATCAAAATTATCTTTAATACTTTTAATATTACAAGATGAATAAGAATTAAATAAATAAATTAAATATTTACTATTATTATTTTGATAATACCTAAAAGAAATACAATCACTATCTATATTTATAGCACTAATATCTTTAACTTCCCTAACCTTTTTAGCTCCTATATAAGAAGTTTCAACATGGGTTTTAAAAGGCATTAAAAAAGGTATTAAAAAATAAGGATAATGAGTAGCAATAACAACATATTTACTCTTAATTACAAAACCGTTTACTAAAGAATAATAATAACCATCTATCTTATCTATTTTCTCTACTTTAGAGTTTTCATATATATTATCCCTCATCATTTCCTTAAGCTGATTAATATATTTTAAAGGATGAAAAGTATAGGTATTATCTACTTTAAGAGCCAAAATATTATTGATACCTTCAAGTTTAGTTTTCTCTACACTAACATGATTAGCTTTTAAAAAATCATATTCTTCTTCTAATTCTCTTATATTTTTTTCTTCATTTGTAAAAAGATAAGAACTAACCAACTTTAAATCACATTCTATATTATAATTTTTAACTATATCCTTAACTTTATTAACCGCCTCTATCTGTGATTTTAAATATAAACTAGCTTCATCTTTACTAGATTTACGAATATTCATATATATTTTTTCTTGTAAATAAGTAATTTTAGCAGTACTTCTACTAGTTACCCCACATCCACATATATTTCTTTCAACTAAAATAGTTTTTAAACCACTATCTTTAAGTGCGAAAATAGTAGATAAACCGGTAATACCTCCTCCAACAATTAATACATCAACTTCCATATTTTTATCAATTTCTTGATATCCTTTATCTTTTTCATTTAACCAAATACTCATTTTTTTCATATCACACCTGTAATATTATGAGTAAAATTGCATATTAAATACACAAAATACACAAAAGAGTTGATTTTTTCGAAAAAGTTTGATATTCTAATAGTGTTCACATGGCGGGATTGGTGAAGTGGTTAACACGGCAGATTGTGGCTCTGTTATGCAAGGGTTCGACTCCCTTATCTCGCCCCATAATTTTAAGATTAAAAGTCGAACCATGAAGTTGGTTTGATTTTTTTTATAAAATAATTTGGAGGAGCTATGAAAGAACAAGATTTTGATTCAAGTAAAAATAAATACAATGAGATAATAAGTTTAGAAGACGACAAGCAAACAAATTGGGATATGGAAATAGGTATTAAAAA
>CALVHJ010000023.1 GCA_944327425.1 uncultured Bacilli bacterium | reverse complement strand
TAAAACCTCAAAATCGCCCATAAATAAAGGGATTGTGAGGTTTTTTTAGGCTTCAACTGTCAAACTTAAGATTATAACAAACCAAACTCTAATTGTAAACACTTTTTTTGAAAGTTTAATTAAGCCCCAAGAGGAATAGAAAAGAGTTGTAAAGAAGATGTAAAAACATCATATTCATTTATTTACCTTTTATAGCTGCTTCTCTTTCTCTTATATAATCACTATAATTCCAAACTTTTTCGGGAATCAGTAATACTTGTAAAAAAGCTGTATTATTACTATGATCAACACTTACTTTCGTAACCTTAAATAAACTAGAACTATTAATCAAAAACTCATCTTGACTAACTGCCAAACTTAATTCTTCACTTATTAAAGGAATACCATCACAACTATCTTGAGGGATCAAATACTCTATTAAAATATTAGGCTTACCAGTTAATGTATAAGGATTTTTATAATAAAAGCATTTTTCTTTAATTAAACTTGTACTAGTAAATCCATCTTCAAATAAATAACCATTTTCTAAATATTTTAAATCTTGAATCGTACTAATATTATATGCATAAAAAGCATTAATACTAACTCCTCGATAAGTCTTAATCCCCATTGGTAATTCTAATGCTTTATTTAATACCTTTCTTATTTGATCACCTAACAAAGTATACTCTTTTTTTAATTCCGGACTAAGAGCCCCATTAACTTGATAATTCCATGTATTTCTTAAAACTGCATTAATATTTCTAAAACCTAAACCTGTATAATTTAGTAAACAATTTCTTTCTTCTAAACTTAACTTTTCTAAAAACTCTTTAGTTCCTAAAGAAAAAACTTTTCTAATTTCTTCTTCATTTTGAAACGATACAAATTTATCATTTAAACATTCTTTAATATAATTTTCTACGTCCATCTTTTTATCACCAATATAACTTAAAGCATATAAAACATTATAATTACTACCTTTTTCCACAAAATCACCCACTAGCCTTATTTAATAATAATTATAACTAAAAAAACTCTATTTGCCTATATCTTTTAATATTTTTGACATTTATATACATTATTATATTCTCCCATTAGAAATAACACATTCTAAAATAGTGAATATAATACATTGGAATATATAAAGGAGGAATATATTTTGAAAAAGAAAATAATTGCCATTTTAATTGCAATTATCTTAATCATCATCATCTTAGTTACAACTATAAAAATAACTAATACGAAAGAAGCAAAAAGCGATTTAACAACCATCAGACTTGCTGAAGTAACCCATAGTGTCTTTTATGCCCCACTATATATAGCCATTGAAAATGGATATTTTGAGGATGAAGGAATAGAAATTGAACTTATTTTAACACCAGGTGCTGATAAAGTTAGTGCTGCTGTTTTATCAAATACCGTTGATGTTGGTTTTGCGGGAACTGAATCATCTATTTATGTTTATGCGGGTGGTGAAAGTGATTATCTTGTAACATTTGCCGGACTTACTAAAAGAGATGGTCAGTTTATCCTAGCAAGAGACTGTTCTAGTGAATTTAGTCTTGAAGATTTATATGGTAGAGAAATACTTGTAGGTCGAGCTGGAGGTATGCCTGCTGTAAACTTCTTAAATGCTATGAAAAATGCGGGCGTTGATATAGATAAAATAAATGTTAATTTCTCAATTGATTTTGCATCTTTATCTGGAACTTTTATAGGTGGAGTTGGCGACTATGTAAATCTTTTTGAACCTACTGCTACTACTGTTGTAAATGTATCAGATGCTTGTATTGTTGATTCTATAGGAAGACTTTCTGGAGAAGTCCCATACACTGCTTTTTATGCTCGCAAAAGTTACATAGAAAATAATGAAGAATTATTAATTGGTTTTACTAAAGCTATAGCTAAAGGATTAGATTATATAAAAGAAAATGATAGTAACACCATAGCTAGTGTTATACTCCCCCAATTCCCTGATAGTGCCCTAAATGACATCATAACAATTATTGATAACTACAAAAAATATGATTCTTGGTTATCTACACCATACATTACTGAAAGTAGTTTTAATAATTTACAAGATATGCTTATAGATAATAATTTACTTGAAGATTATGTCCCTTATAGTGATTTAATTAATAATTTATATGAATAAGCTTTTAAATGTTAAAAATTTAACCAAAGTCTATTATAATAATAAAGATGAAATAGAAGCTATAAAGGATATCTCCTTTGATTTATATGAAGGTGAATTTGTATCTATTGTTGGTCCATCAGGATGTGGAAAATCTACCTTTTTAAATATATTAACCAATATGGATAATAAAACAAGTGGTGATATTAAATTAAAAGAAAATTTAAAACTAGGTTACATGCTTCAAAGCGATTCTATGTTATCATGGAAAAAAGTAATAGATAATGCTCTATTAGGATTAGAAATTAAAAAAGAGAAAACCGAAGAAAATATAAAATATGTAAAAGATTTATTTAAAAAATATGGACTCATAGAATTTATGGATAAACGTCCCTTTGAATTATCAGGTGGAATGCGTGAGAGAGTTGCCCTTATTCGCACACTTGCTTTAAAACCAGATATATTAATATTAGATGAACCGTTTAGTAAACTAGATTATCAATCAAGATTAAAAGTAAGTGATGATGTATATAAAATAATTAAAAATGAAGGAAAAACAGCTTTAATGGTAACCCATGATTTAGCCGAGGCTATAAGTATTTCCGACAGAGTAATTGTCCTAAGTGAAAGACCATGCATGATAAAAAACATTTATAAAATTAAAAGAGAAAAGAACGGAACCCCTATTGAAAACAGAAAAGATAAAAATTTTGCTTATTACTATGATTTAATTTGGAAGGATTTAGCTTATCATGAGTAAAGAACACCAAAACTATTTAAAGAAAATAAAAAGAGAAAAGCTGATTGTTACAACTTTCCAAATCCTAATATTAGTAAGTTTTCTAATTATTTGGGAATTATTAAGCAAATATAAAATAATAAATCCTTTTATCTTTTCTTCTCCATCACAAATTTTAAATACCATTAAAAATCTCTATTTAAATTATAATTTAATAGGCCATATCCTCACAACTCTTTATGAAACATTAATTGCATTTTTACTTGGTATTACTCTAAGTTTTGTAATAGCTATCATACTTTATGAATTTAAAATACTAAATAAAATTATAGATCCCTATTTAACAATGTTAAATAGTTTACCTAAAGTTGCTTTAGGTCCCCTAATTATTATTATTGCTGGTGCTAATACCAAATCTATTATTGTTATGGCTTTACTCATTAATTTAATTGTTGGGGTTATGACTATTTATAATGGTTTTAATAACATTGATAAAGATTTAATTAAACTATTTAAAACATTTAATGCATCCAGATTAGACATCCTATTTAAACTAACAATTCCCGCTTCTTATAAAACCATAATATCTAGTTTAAAATTAAACATATCAATGACTCTTATTGGTGTTATTATGGGTGAGTTTCTGGTTAGTAAAAGTGGTATTGGCTATTTAATTATTTACGGAACTCAAGTATTTAATCTTAACATGGTTATGAGTGGTATCATCATACTTATTATTATTTCTTTTGTTCTTTATAAAATCATAGCTTACATAGAAAAGAAATTGTTGAAATAAAAAATCTAAACATGCTATAAACCCCGTTTCTTGGACATAGAAACGAGGTTTTTATATAACTAAATCATATTTACTTTATCTATCAACAAATGACTATATCAAGATCACCTACTAAAGTAATCGAAAAAGTCTTATAACCTATTCTATTGATACTAGCCCCACAATGATAAACCATACTTTTATCAAGTATAAAATAGCGATCATGAAATGCATCATCATATTTCACTGTTAAATTATGTAATTTTTTAATTATATCAAGAAGTGTTTTATTAGCATAATTATCTATAATAATTATCTCTTTTTTTGCCCTACTAAAAATATCTAATATCTTAGAATAAGCATCATCAAAAATAACTGAAACACAAATCCTTCTGAAAACCTATTAATATGTCTTTTAACTGCTAAATTAATAGTTTTTGTTCCATTAAGCACACCTATAAAGTTTAGCCAAATTACGATCTAGCATAACTTGCCTACCACGTATTATCAAAGTTTCGGTCTGAAACCTTGAAATACTATTCACTTCTTCAATAGTTACAAATTTTTGTACGAAAATCAATGGTATTCATTCCTAAACTTTAAAAAAATTATCCTTTTAAGTTTAATCGTTTCTGTTGATTTAGACTAATTATCTTTATCCAATTCTTTAAGTAATTTCTCTTTCTCTTTAAAAGTAATTAAATTTATTTCTACGCCCATATGAATCATTTTTGTTACTTCATCTTTTGAAAAAATTCCAATTTGGTCACCATCTTTAACAACATTAATAATAAATTCTTTATCATGAGTATAAATAATTTTCTTTAAAAGTCTGTCTTTATCTAAATCTTCTTCTACCGCACTAATTAATTCTGTTAAATAATAATAATCTTTTACTTGTAAGAAATAATCTTCAATTAATGTAAAATCCTTTTCCTTATGATTATAATTAAAAGCAAGTCTCCATAAAGCCTCTCTCATATCATTTTTTATACCAACTAAAACTAAATCATTAAATCCATCTTGATTTAAAACAGGTGGCATAGGAACAGATATATACTTAGTAATAAATTCTAACAATTCTAAATCATTCATTTTTCTAGCATACTTATTAATTAAACCATTATTAGTAAGTAACTCAAAAATATTTTGATACAATAATCCTCCATCCCGAACTACTTCTTTTTCTTTTTTTAGACTTTCTCTTCTTTTATTCAAAAACTCTTTAGATTTTAAATCTAACTCTTCATCCTTAATTTGTTCAAAAACTTCCAACAAATGGTTAATACTAGCTAATCTTTTTCTCTCTATATCATCAACTTCATTAGAAACATTATCTTTAATATTTTGTATATCTTTATTAAGTTTTTTTATCTGTTCTTGTTCTTCTAAAGAATAATTATGCAAATTTATCTTTTTTAATTCCTCTATTAATTTATCACTATTAATAAATTTATTAATATATCGATACATTAAATTAACCAAATCCATAAACATCACTTCTTTCCATTATTTTAAAAAAGCCAATTAACTTTGTGTTAAAGCAAAAAACATTTATAATAGCACTCCTTATTTATGTAGCTGCTTTAAATTTAAAATTTGTAGGCCTAACTCTGTAAAACCAAGTGTCTTTTTCTAAAGCCGCCTTTCGAAATCGCAATTAGCGACTTCAATAAATCAGCTTTTTAGTCGAAATTTTTGACCAAAAAACTTTGCTTTCTTTTTTAGTTAATTTCCATGAAAACTTTGCCGTAAATTTAGCTTTGATTAGCAACAGCCTCATTATTTCTACTTACTTCGTAAATTATTTAGAAGCACAAAGTCTATCATACTTCATATTTTTAACACAGCAATACTGCATCAGACACTTGTATGAAAATCAAAGTAATGTATCTAAACTAATTTGTAATAACCTTTTCATCATTAACTTTTAATAATTATCTATATATTTTTTAATTTCATCTAGTTTACTTTCTATTTCCATTAGTTGCTCTCTTTTAGTATTTAATTCTTGTAATACATCATTATAACTATTATTTGTATCATCTATTAAACTTTGCCATTCTTCTGCACTTCTCGTTTTTATTTCTAAATTCTCTACTTCCTTTTTTAAAGAGTCAAGTTCTGCTTTTAATTTTTCTAATTCTTCTTCTTTAGCTTGAACACTTTTATGAACATCATATCTTTGATAAGTACTAATTGATACTGGCAAAATACCAGCACCAAGTAAAATAAATAAAATAATTACAAACAATTTATTCTTCATAATAAAGAGCTCTCTTTCCAAACAAATTATACATTGCCTCAAATTGTTCCCGATTATAAGTCTCTATTTTTCCTGTATAAGAATCACTTGTAATTACACTTTTATAATCATAACCAATAACTACCAAACTGTGTAAATCACAAATCCAGTCAACATTCTCACCGGTATCCTCATCTATCCAACTAACACAAACATCAGTATCTTCCATATTAATAGATGCCCAAACTTGAACAGGATGCCCCTTTTTAACCAGTGCTAAAACATCATCTAAAGAATGACCTGTATAATTAATAATACCCTCTTTAAATTGATTAGCTACTTCAATAATTGGTTCTTCAAAAACCCCATAACCAGTATAAAGCCTTGGATCACCAACAAATTCTCTTAACGGATTGCCTGCATATAACACCCCACCCACCCGGTAAGGACTACTTCCTTTAGGTAAAGCTTCAACTATTTCTTCTACTGTTACATCCACATCATAATATTTAAGAAGTATATACAAAGCGACACTCTCACATCCATTCGGATAAAGAGGATATTGGTGATAAGTAATAACTCCCTCTATTAAATGCGATGTTTCATTATAAAGAGTCTGATATTCTTTATTTAGACTATTATACTCACTAATTAAAGCATTTAACTCCTGGGTATTATTATCTAACTCTTCTTTTATTTTGGTATATTCATTATTGTAATTTTTTATTTCCTCATCACTAAGAACTTTACTAAGACTATTTAACTCATTAATTTTATCATTTTCCTCAGCTATTTCTTTATTTAAACTTGAAATATCTGCATCTATTTGTTCTAAATCGCTATCATTTGCCAAGTTCCGAGTAAAATTATTAAAGCTTAAATTAACACCACTAATACTCACCAAAACAAGACAAAAACTCATTATTTTTTTAAGAAGGCTACGATACTTTTTCTTAATTTTTTTATAAATAAAAATAGTACCAATTAAAACAAATAAACTAATTACCCCCATTAATACATATCCTACCACTTATGCTATTTCCTCCTTAAAATAAACTTCATACCAAATAATAAACATTAAAATAATATAAATTTTAAGACCATTCTTCTTTTTATTCTGATAATGCTCATCAAGCAACTGATTAATATATTCCTTATTAAAAAATGAGGAAACAAAGTCTTGATTAAACTTTTCTTTAACTAAATTATAATATTTTTCTTCCCTAAGCCATTTACCAAGAGGTACAGGAAACCCTAGTTTCTTTCTCTTACTCCATTCTTCCGGTATTTCATCTTCAGCTATCTTTCTAAACAAATATTTAGTTTCCTTATTTTTTATCATATATTTAGACGGAATTTTTCTAGCTGTTTTAAACACCTCTATGTCTAAAAGAGGTACTCTAAGTTCTATCGAATTAGCCATACTCATTTTATCAGCTTTAAGTAAAATATCTTGAGGTAACCAATAAAACATATCAACATACATTTTCTTAATAACATCATTTTCCTTTTTTACGTCTTCATACAAAGGTTTAATTAAACTACTAACCCTTTCATCTGTTCTAAGTGCTTCATTCAAAATCAAATTTGCTTCTTCATCACTCATAAAAGAGCCATGACCTATATATCTTTCATAAAATGGTTTACTATACAATATTAAAGTATTTTTTCCGGGAAAGTGTGGTAAAGGTTTAATTAAAGAAGCTAGACCTTTTCTTAAAAACATTGGTATTTTTTCATACATTCTAAGAGATAGTGGTTCCAAGTATTCTAAGTATCCTCCAAACATCTCATCAGAACCTTCACCTGATAACACAACCTTTACGTCTTCATGAGCCAGTTTACTTAAAAAATAAAGAGGAACCGTTGATAAATTAGCATGAGGTTCATCAGTATGATAGGCAATAACCGGTAAAATATTAAAAAAATCATCAGCACTGACATACCTACTCTTATTTTTAATACCTAAAATTTTTGATAAATCTTGAGCCATTTTCGTCTCATCAAATCCTGATACATCAAAGCCTACAGTAAATGTTTTATCAGGTTTAGCAACACTTACCACATAAGAAGAATCAACACCACCCGATAAATAACTACCAACCTCAACATCACTTGCTATCTGATGTTTATGAATAGAATCTTTTAAAACCATCTCTAATTCTTCTTTATATTCTAAAAAGCTTTTCTTATCACTCTCATATCTAACCTTAAAATATTCTTTAATTTGTAAATTACCATCTTTATATTTAAAATAATGTCCTGGTTTTAATTTATAAACATGTTTAAAAAAAGTTTCTTCATGAACAGAATACTGAAAAATAAGATACATTTTTAAAGCATCCGTATTAACTTGTTTAATAAAAAGAGGATGTTCTAAAAAAGCTTTTATTTCTGATGAAAACATAAACTCATCATTATGATAATAATAATAAAATGGTTTAATTCCAAAAGGATCACGTGCTCCTACTAACTCACCTGTTTTCTTATCATAAATAACAAAAGCAAACATACCTCTAAGACGCTTAAACAAGTCTTCTTTATATTCTTCAAAACCATGTAAAATAACTTCCGTATCCGTCTTTGTTTTAAAAACATGCCCTTTATTAAGCAAATCTTCTTTTAATTCAAGATAATTATAAATTTCACCATTAAATATTATAACTTTACTATCATCTTCATTAAAAATAGGTTGTTCTCCACTTTTTAAATCAATTATTGATAACCGGCGATGTCCTAAAGCAACTTGTGAATCAACATAAAATCCTTCACTATCTGGTCCGCGGTGGATAATTCTTTTAGCCATTTGTTTTATTATTTTCTTCTTTAATGTTTTATCTTGTTTACCCACAAATCCTACGATACCACACATTTTATTCCCTCCAGTAACTATTTTTATATTCTTTGTAATAATTTAACCATCTTTTTCTTATCATCAAAAAGCGTTTTAAACTCGTATCTTTCGTATAATTCATCGGACTTACTCTTAATTTCCACATCTTTAAAGCTTTCTTCCTAAATTCCTCATTACTAATATACTTTTTTACCACTCCTTTAGGAACAAAAGTAAGTAATACTTCTTTATCTAAAAATAGAAAATCACTTCTTTTATGATATACTGCATCATCAACTAAAACCTGAACCAAATTTTTTCCTAAAGCCGCTACATAATAGCTACTTCTTCCCTGTCTAGCATTAATCTCCAAAACTTTAAAAGTTTGATCTCGATAATCATACTTCATATCAACCTCAGCAAATCCTTGATAATGAATACTTTCCATAAACTCTTTTAATATTTCTACTTGTTTTTTTTCGTCTCCCGAAACTGTTTTAAATCCATTAATTAGCACTGCTGCATTACCAACCATATTATTAGTTCGCTCTTGAAGACCAATTTGAGCAAAAGTCATAAATTCCACTTGACCATCTTTATTAGCATACAAAACAGCATCAAATAAAGCATCATCACCGCCGGGTATAAACTCCTGAATAATAAGCGTTTCTTTATATTTACCATCACGAATTGTTTTAATTGTCCTATTTAATTCTTCTAAATCAAAAACTTTATAAATCTTATTTTTTCCTTTAAAACTCAAATGATTATATTCTACCACATTAGCAGGTTTAACAATCAAAGGAAACATCATATTTTTAGGTAACTTAAGTTTATCACTTTCTTTTAAATATATTGTTTTTGGAAAAGTTAACTTACTATCTTTATAAGTCTTATAAAACTTTTCTTTATTAGTAAAATTTTCAATAATATCCATCGTTGGATAATTAAAATAAAAGCTTTTTTCCAATTCTTGAGCATTTTTACTAATAAATTCCACATAAGTCTCATTAGTAGCAATTAAAATATTTTTAGAATTCGCGTGTTTCTTAGCAAAATCTCTAAGAAGATTCATAAACCCTTCTTCATTCCACATTTCTTTAGAGTAAGATGCTTCTAAAATATTAGAATAATTAGTAAAAGGAAGGGGCATTCTTCCCACCACATAAGGTTTTTTCTTAAATGCTTCATGAACACATCTAGCCATATAATAAGCATTAGGATCTGTTCCTAAAATTAAAAACTCCAATTCTTCCTTACTATTATTTTTCATTTTCATCCTCCTCATATATAATTGGTACTCTCTTACTTATCTGATTAAACAAATGATAACTATTTATCTTTATATCCCTAGTTACTTCTCTTATTGTTCTATTTTCACCAATTATTTCTACTTTACTTCCTACTTCTAACTTATTTTTACTAAAAACCATAATCATATCCATTGAATCACTTACAATATCAAGCTTTTTACCATCTATAACAACTTTTTTAAAATCCTTAGTAACACCATCAGCATAGCCAATAGCAATACTTGCTATATATCCATCTTCTAATACTTTAAAACTAGCATTATAACCCACAAACTCATCCTTACTTACAGGGCGAACTGCTAAAATGGTAGAATATAATGAATAAGCCGGCTTTAAATTCAAATCATTTATAGTTGTATACTCCATCATAAACCCATTCTTAATATACATCTTTCTTTTCCATAATCGTAATTTATTTTTAATTCCCTCTGTATTTACTTTAACACTTTGGGAAAAGCCATACATAATTATTCCCAACCGTACTCCGTTAGACTCTTTTATTTTTTCATGACTAACCATAGTTATACTCCGATCAAAGTGTCTAATGGGAATTTTTAAAACATCGATACTATCCAAAAACTCTTTTAATTTATCTAATTGTTTTTTATAAAAGATATCTCCTCTTCCCGATGTAGCAAAATGGGTATATATACCTTCAATAAAAACTTTATCCTTAAGTAATATATAAGCTTCTTGTAATTCATCTACTCTTTTAAAACCTAATCTATTCATCCCTGTATCTAACTTCAAATGAACTTTAAGTTTTTTTAAGTTTTCTTTAGACACTAACTCTTTTGTATAACTAAGACTTTCTACAGTTAATGTTATATTGTTTTTTAAGACAATATCTATATATATTATGGGTATTGGTTCTAATATTAAAACAGGAATATCTTTATTTATTGCTCTTATATCCAAAGCTTCTTCCAAAGAAGAAACCGCCAAATAATTAATGCCTCCTTTAATTAATGAATCAATTACTTCTATCCCATGATGATAAGCATTATTTTTAACCACTCCCATATAATATTCATAATTAGGATATTTCTTCTTTATTTCTCTTATATTTTCTTCTAAAATATTTTTATTAACTAACGCATAACTCTTCCGATACATTTTTATCCTCTTTCTTTTTCTTATTCAAGAAAAACACTTCATACCATTTAATAAAAGTATAAATAGCCCAAACTTTTTTATAAGTAAAATCCTTTTTTGTACAAGCCGTCTCTAACAATTTCAAAGCATAATCTTGATCAAAAAAATCTTTAACAAAATCCTGCTTTATTGTCTTTTTAACTTCTTCATAATAATCATCTTCTGTTAACCATTCTCTTAGAGGAACCGGAAACCCTAATTTTGGCTTTTTATAAGCACTACCAGGTGTCACACTTCTAGCCGCTTCTCTTAAAGCTATTTTCGTACTGCTTTTATTTATTTTTTTATCTTCACTTAGACTACTAGCAACGTTAAACACTTCTTTATCAACAAAAGGAACTCTTAGTTCTACCGAATGAGCCATCGTCATCCGATCTGCCTTATGAAGTATATCTTTTACTAGCCAATACTGAATATCAATAAGTTGCATTTTAACTAAAGGTGATTCATTTTGATAGTTACGCATATTCTCCATTAATATATCTTTAACTTTTCTGGTATTTTTAAAAGAAAGTAATTTATTAGTTTCTTTATCACTAAATAATCTATTAGTACCTGTATAACTATATTCTATTTTTTCTCCTCTTCTAACCAAGAAGTTACGCCCTCTAAACTCTGGTAATTTTTTTAAGACAACCGCAATCATATGTCTTATAAAAAACGGTATCTTATTATAAAATCCCATATCAACTATTTCCCGATAAGGACCATATCCTGCAAAAAATTCATCAGCTCCCTCACCCGATAACACAACCTTTACATCTCGACTAGCTATCTGTGCTAAAAAATATAGAGCAATCGCTGCTGGATCACTTATCGGCTCATCCATATGATACATAATTTTAGGAACTACTTTTAAATATTCATCTTTATTAATCAATTTCGTAACATTAGTAATATCTAATTTTTGAGCCAAATCTTTAGCATAATCAATTTCACTATACTTCTTATAATCATACCCTACTGTATAAGTTTTATTAGGTCTAGCAAGACTTACTATATATGATGAATCAACACCACTAGATAAAAAAGAACCAACTTCTACATCACTAAGTAAATGTTTTTGAACTGAATCTATCATAACATCTTCAATTCTTTTAACACTAACATCAAATTCTTCTTCTTTTTCTTGAAACTTTAGTTCATAATATTTTTTTACAGTTAATTCCTCATTTTGATAAACCAAATAACAGCCGGCATCTAAACGATAAACATTCTTAAAAAAAGTTTCTGTTGTCGGAGTATAGCTAAACATTAAAAAAGGACCTAACAATTCTTTATTTAACTCTTTTTGAAACCCTGGATGAGCTAAAAAAGCTTTAATTTCTGAAGCAAACATAAAAACATCATTTTTTTGATAATAATAAAATGGTTTTATCCCATAATAATCTCTAGCACAAAAAAGTTTATCATTTTTCTTATCATATATTGCAAAAGCAAACATTCCTCTAAGCTTATTAGGTAAATCTAATCCCCATTCTTCATAACCATGTACTAGTATTTCCGTATCACAATTAGTCTTAAATTCATATTTTCCTTCTAACTGTTCTTTTAATTCCGGATAATTATATATTTCCCCATTATAAACAACTACTATATCTTTATTTTCATTATACATAGGTTGCATCCCATTACTTAAATCAACAATAGATAATCGCTTATGACCTAAAGCAACATCACCTTCTGTATAATACCCCTCACCATCAGGACCACGATGATTAATTAGTTGAGCCATATCTTTTATTATCTTCTTCTTATTTTTATCATGACTAACAAAACCAACAATTCCACACATGAGCATCATTCCTCCATTTATACCTTATTATACCATAAATATGGCTACTAGCCTATATAATTTTGTTTAAAAACATACCAAAATATATAGGGGTGGTGATAATATTAATCATAATTTAATCTTAGAACCCAAAAACTTATTAGATGATGAATATTACTACAAAATTATTAGAAAAAATATCAAAAAGTATCGTAAACTTAAAGGATTAACACAGCAAAATCTAGCTGATTTATCCGATATATCCCGAGAATATATTTGTGATATTGAAAACAAAAAAAGAAACAAACACATTACTATCGCTTACTTATCCCGAATATCTCAAGCTCTGGACATAGATATTACTTTATTTTTCCAAAATTAAAAAGCAAGAATTACTTCTTACCTTTTAAGCTTTACTTACTTGATAAACTTCAACTTCAACCGGTGTTTCTTGTCCAAACAAATCAATTAAAACATTTAAACGATTATTTTCTAAATCTATCGTATCAACTTTACCCATCATACCTTTAAATGGACCATCAATAATACTAACTTTATCACCAACAGCTAACTCGGATTCAATATTAACTCGACTCATACCCATACCAGCAAGTATTTTATCAATTTCACTAGGTAGTAGTGGAGTTGGTTTAGCACCCTTACCACTAGAGCCAATAAATCCGGTAACTCCTGGAGTATTACGAACAATGTACCATGCCTCATCACTCATAACCATTTCTACTAAAACATAACCCGGAAACATTTTCTTTTTCTTTTCTTTTTTTTGACCATCTTTAACTTCAACTTCGGTAGTCTCAGGAACAATTACTCTAAAAATATAATCTTGCATTCCCATAGATTCTGTTCTAGCTTCTAATTTTTCTTTAACTTTCGATTCATGACCTGAATAGGTATTAACAACATACCATTCTTTTTCCATTAGTTAAAACCCCCTTTTACTGCTGACATAACTAAACTTAATAGTACAAAGAATACAACTAAAACAATGATAAATACTAAAGTAGCAATTGTATATTTAAGCACTTCTTGTTTAGTAGGCCATTTTACTTTGGCAAGTTCTGCCTTAACTCCTGAAAAGAAGTTCTCTTTTTTTGCTTTTTCTTTGCCTGTCTTCTTATGATTCACTTTTTTTGTTTCTTTTTTTACATCTTTTTCTTTACTTTTTGCCATTTTTTATCCCCTCTAATTTAAAGTATTAAAAAAACACTATTTCGTGTTCACCTATAATCTACCACATATTAGCCTAAATTTCAAGCACAAAATAGCTAATTTCCAAAATATGTTAATCTTCCATACAAGAATTCATTAAATCAACTACATTCATAAAATCTCTTTCACTCATCTTCTCTACATATTTTAAATTTCTAATCTCATAATCAATACTACGAATATGTTCACATAAAACAGAACCATTAATTTTCTTTGTATCCTGAAGACGATAATGCGTTGGAAAATCTTTAGTATTGGATGTAATGGGACAAACAATAGCCATCTTTGTAAATTGATTAAAGGGATTATTACTAATAATAACTGCCGGTCTAAAACCTTTTTGTTCATGTCCACAAGTAGGATTTAAATCAACTAAAACAATATCTCGCTTCATCGGAATGTATTCACCTTTTTTTACCATAACTCTTTACCACAACTTTCATCCCAAACAAAATCTTTACCTAAATTTTCACCATGATAAGCATCAATTCTCTCTTGCAAAGAAACTTTCGGACTCAATTTAGTAACAATAATTTGATTTCCTTTTTGTTTAATATCAACAATATCATTTGCCTCTAAATGAAGTTCTTTAACGATATTATGCGAAATACGGATTCCTAAAGAATTACCCCATTTTTGAATTTTTGCTTCCATAAAATACATCACCCTTAACAAGAGTATATACAAAGTATAAATAATTGTCAAGAAAATAAAAACTTAATTATCAAATAAATATCCAAGAAACATTCCTAAAATAAATACTATAATCAAAGGCAAGCTAATAGCAGTAAAAACATTTAAGAAAAGTAAAAAAATAGAAGCTAAAGCAAAAAAAAAAATAACCATATTAACTTCTTCTTTTCTTTTCTTCAAAAGATAATACATCAGA
>CALVHJ010000022.1 GCA_944327425.1 uncultured Bacilli bacterium | reverse complement strand
TTTTTTGATGCTTCCACATATTTCTTACCGTGTTTTTTCAAAATATTCCCTCCTAACTGTGGTTTATTAAAAGACGGACTCTTTTTATATAAAAATTAATTTTCTTCTTCTTGTTTTTCTTCTTCACCAACAACAGGAACATCAGCATTAAATTCTTTAACTTCTGCTTCCATTTCTGCAAGTTCAGCATCTCTTTTAGCCATTTCAGCTTCTTCTTTTCTTGCTTCTGCTGCTTGTTCTGCTAACTCAGCATCATTAACACCTTTAACAGCAATACCCATATTACGAGCAGTACCTTCAATTTGTTTCATCGCTGCTTCAACATCATAAGCATTAAGATCAGGTAACTTAGTCTCTGCAATTTTACGCAAATCATCCTTTGTAATAGTTGCTACGACCTCATTAGCACCCTTAGTTGAACCTTTCTGAATCTTCGCCGCTTTCTTAAGTAAAAATCCTGCTGGTGGAGTTTTTAAAACGAAATCAAAACTTCTGTCATCATAAACTGTTATCTCGCAAGGTACTACATCACCCATTTTGTCTCTAGTTGCTTCATTAAATTTTGTACAAAATTCTTGTAAATTTACTCCTGCTGGACCTAAAACAGTACCAACTGGTGGAGCTGGTGTTGCTTTACCTGCTTCAATTTGCAGTTTAATTCTTCTTGTGATCTCTTTTGCCATGAAAACACCTCCTAAAATAATAAGTTTTTCAAGGTAGTGGTCTAGGGCAAATCCGTCTAGCTAAAAAGCCTTCCCTCCCACATACTAAAAATATATGCAAAAAACTTTTGCAATAAAAATAATATCACAAAAGTCCTAGAAATACAAGTAATTTCGTACTGTTTTTTAAAATAATTCACTATGCGAGCCAGTAGAAAGAAGCAACAAAATAAGTTCTTCGTTCAAATATTGGTAAACTAAAAGCCAATCAGGTTCTATATGACATTCTCCACAGTTTTTATAATATTTATTATCTGTTAACATATGATTTCGATACCTTTCTTCAAGTTCCTCTTTATTCGCCAATTTTTCTACAATAACTTCCAGTTTTTTAAATCTTTCCCCTGCTTTTTAATTTTCTTCAATTGCTTTCTAAATAAAGAAGTAGAGCGAATCTCATATAACGTTTTCATATTAGTCTTCATTTAAAATGTCCTCAAACATCTCATGAGCGTTATGATATCCCTTCGAACTCACTTTTCCAGAAGAAATATCTTTAGCTTCCTTTAATGCCTTCTTAAGAGTTCTACTAGGTTTTGGCGATGATATTTCAAAAGGAATACTAGAAGTATTTACACATTTAGTCAAAAACATATTAATTGCCGTACTCATATTTAAACCTAAATTCTTAAACAACAAATCAGATTCTTTCTTAAGAGTTGCATCTACTCGAACATTCAAGTTCGTAGTATTTGAAGTATGCTCCATATTAAAATCCCTCCTTAATTCATTTATATTATATAACAAAGCTCCAAAAAAGTCAATTACAAATTCATTACATTATCATTACAAACACTTTGATTTTTATATTATTTTTAGCAATATAACATTATCAAAAATATACACAAGCAACCAACTTTTGCGTATTATTTTGTTAATTCCACCACAAGCGTAATAATCAAAATTATAAAGTGCTTAATAATTCATTTCCGTATTTTGGCGTATTTTATTTCTATGATTTGAGGCATTTCATTTCTAACATTTGAGGCAAAATTAAAACGGCTTTTGCCGTTTTAATCCACTACCATAACATTCAAATCAACATCCCCATAAATACCATCAATTCTTCCCACATTACTAAATTGCCACATCATATAACCTTCATAGCTAGTCTCATTAGTATAATGAGCTAACCATATATTATCAAATTCTAGATCTTCCCAAAAGTTTTCTAAATAAAACTTAGACCCATAAAGCATACCTTCATATCCTGCCTCTTCAACCGTTTCAATAAACGTATGAGCCATCTTATTTAACTCATGAAAAGACATATGATAACTATTCCAATTACTCCATATTTCCCAGTCAAAAACAATAGGTAAATCAAGTGTTTCCCCATCAAGCTGCTCTAATATCCATTCTGCTTCTTCTCTGGCTTCCTTACTTGATAAAGCTTTACTATAAAGATATACACCTACTTTTAATCCTGCCTCTTTAGCTTTTTTAATATTATTTAAAAACTGTTTATCTAAAGCCGGATCTTCTCCACTAGAAAGTTTTACCCCAATCCTCATCATCACAAATGTTGCTCCCGCATCTCTTACCGCTTGATAATCAACTTCTCCTTGCCACTCTGAAACATCAATACCAAGTTCTGTATTATCTGTCTTATAACGTTCTAAAGCTGTACTAAATGGTAGTCTAGTAGTACTTCCTCCTCCATTATTACCATTATTACTTATTTCTCTAACTACATTTAAAGTAACATTATAATTAGTACTATTTCCACTAACATCACGAACAACAATATCTATATCATATTCTCCAACAGTATTAAAATCATACTCACCAACTACTTCACACAAAGGCTCACCATCATAATTATCCCCATAAGTATATCCATTACATAAATCACCCTCATATCCTACTTCTACTGTTCTAGAACTACTTCCAAATATCTTCGGTTTAACCGTATCAACCACATTAAAACTAGTACGATAAACATATTTTTGATCTAAATACGTATAATAAAATTCAATTTCTTTATTACCAATAGTATCTGTATCTAACTTATAATCTTCAATAATAACATTAGTATCACTAATTAAATCACTAATATATACTTCCCTAAATACTTCTATATCTTCGTTTTTAATATCTATAAAAGCCCCCTCCGGTATTTCATCACTAATAGTATTACTACACCCAACCATAAACATTAAACTAATAATTAAACCTAACTTCTTCATACATTACCCTTCTAACAATATTATTTTATAAAATCTCTAATCTACACCAATATTGTAACAATAACTAATAACTTATTCAACACTTTACTAACACTTTTCTCAAACTTTAATTCAACATCATATACTTCTCTAAATTTACCCAAATAAAAAGTATATGAGTTAGATGAATATTCATGTACACGAATATCATCTAATGCATATACTAATACATAACTTATATTTAACTTACTTACTTTACTTAATACTTTGCCTAACACTTTCAAAGGAAAACCAACTTTATTATTATTAAGTACGTCCCCTGTGACATAATGAAGTATTAATGCATCACCATAAAACACATTCCAGAAATTACCACTCTTAACAAACACCAAATAATCTTTATACATTTCTTTAACTCGAAAATATTTTTCTTTCATAGATCCTCCTTTGGGTGCCATTGCCGAGTCGTCAACATTTCATTTGACTCCACCGGCAATGTATATTTATGCATCATCATACATTCATAACTAACATTTTTTGCAAATTTACATTATGTTTACACTCAAACAACTACAAATGGATCATTAATTGTTCCATTTCCTGTTATTGTGTTATTAGTTGACAGGTTTATTACTGGGCGCACACCATACGCCGAGCCGTTCACGTAGTAGTGGCTGAGCCAGCCATCGCTATCCACATCGAACACGCCAGCATAACTGCCGTTAAAGTAATACGGAGACATGGTCCAATAAATATTGCCTGTATAGAGGTAATAGCTATAATTATTTGTACCTAGTCTTCCTCCTGCGTACATTACTTCATCTGCTGTTATGAGTCCTATCTTTGTTTGATATAAATCATTGCTATTACTACATTCATATGTTGGTTGACGGGTTGTATCTGCTCTTTCATATGCCGCATAGTACTGCGTACTTCCTGTTGATACCCAACTTCCTGATCCACTTTGTAATTCTCGATCATTACAAAATCCTGGACTGTTGCTGATTTTACTATCTACTCCGAATAAGTTATTGCTATACCAGTTCTCCAAATATGTTTTTATTGTACTATCTGTTCCCTCATTTGTACTATTTGGTCTTTGACTTCCCCTTGTATATCGGTATCCTACATATTCACTTCTATTATATGAACTATTGAATCGACTTGTTCCAATCTGCGTATAATCTGTACTACTATCATTATAGCCATTTGCTAATACTGTCTCTTTCCCTGCTGCATCGACTTCTGCTTTTTCTCCACTATAGATTATCCTTATACTTCCATCTTCATTTATTCTTATTATTCGCCAATATTTATTGGCAAATTCTAAATAGTTATTTTCTACATCTCCTCTCCAGTAGTATGTTGTCCCTTTACTTGTTGTTTCTTCATATATTCCTACTGTTTCTTCTCTGCAGTTTCCTCCATTATTACTTCCTGCACTACAACTTGTTTTACTAAAGTCTGGTGTATCTAAGTTTACTTCAATTTCTCCTAATACTGTATCTACTGTTTTTGTTGTTGCTGTCTCAAAATACAAATAACATTTTGTTCCTCTAGTTGTAAATGGTGTTACTGTTAACATTTGTGTTGTTTGATCCCAAGCAAGTGTTACATTAGCATCTTCCCCATTTACGGTACAATAACTAGTATCTAAAAGTTTATAATTACCTTCCGGCACTGTATTAGTGCTTTCGCCATCTACTACTATTGCTACTGCATTTAAATCAGGTCTTACATAGTTTACCTCACTATCCACTATTGGTACACTAGCTGTACTCCTATATCTAGCACTACTAAAATTAAGTATTATAGCACTTATTATTAATACTCCAAATACTCCAATAATAATATTTCTTTTCAAATTATTTTTCTTTAATACTTGAAACTCCATTTTCTTTTCCCTCTTTCTTAGCACGCATATTATCACACTTATAAATATATTTCATTACCTTCGACAAAACTTGCTAAAACTTATCATTTTATTCTCATATATTTATCTATGTTATATTTATACTATACAATATAATTGAGAAAAAATCAATAATTTTGTGAATATATCCTGCACATAATTTTGTGAATATAAACTGCTTTTGTTCTAAAAAACATCTAATCATAATACAATACTCATTAAAGAAGCCAAAAGAGAGGGATATTATGAGATTAAAAGATATACGTGAAGAAAGTGAACTCAAACAATTTACTGTCAGTCAACTTTTGGATGTAGCTAGAGGAACATATTCTTTATGGGAATTAGAGCTTGATATTATACCCATTAAAAGATTAATTGAATTTTGTAAAATATTTAATTGTTCTGTTGATTATGCTTTAGGTTTTACCAACATTAAAAATTACAAAGGAAACAGAAGTAAAATAAATATTAACTTATCTAGTAAAAGATTAAAAGATTTAAGAAAACAAAAAAAATATACTCAAGAGTATATAGCTAAAGAGTTAGATATTAATCGTAGTTTAATAAGTAAATATGAGAAAGGTCATACTATTATTAGTACAACCTTTCTAATTGAATACGTTAAATTATTTAAGGTATCAAGTGACTATTTACTTGGTAAAATAGATAAAATTATTACAATTGAAGAAAAAGCCAAAGAAAAAGAATATTAATAATCTGTTTCTAATAACCAGTCAACAATGTTTTTATGAATAATACCCTCCTGTGAAAAATCAAACAAATCCATAGATAAAACATATTTAGGATAATTATCAGATAATTTCTTCAATACTTCAAATTCCCTATCTATAACCTGTTGATCAGCTAATAGATATGCCACTTGAATATAAATTTTTTGATCAGTTTTAGTAGCAACAAAATCACACTCTAATTGATTAAACTTACCTACATATACTGTATATCCTCTATAAACAAGTTCATTATATACAATATTTTCCAAATAAGCACCATATTCCAATCTTTTATTTATATTTTTAACATGCCCTAATCCCAAATCAGTTAAATAATATTTATCTTCTCTTGTAAGAATTCGTTTACTACGAATATCATAACGTGAAACTTTATTAATAATAAAAGAATTAATAATATAATTAAAATAATTATATAATGTTTCTAACGGAATATTGCGATTAACACTTTGAAAATACTTAGAAATTGAAAGACCACTAAAAGTTTGAGATGGCGTAGAAACTAAATATTCTAATAAATGCTCTAATAAATCAACATGAAGCACTTTATTTCTAAGTAAAATATCTTTATAAACAATAGAATTATATAAATCTTCTAAATAAGTAATAGTATCTTCTTGACTACTAAATTGAAATCTTTGTGGCATACCACCCCATAACATATAATCTTGAAAAACACGATTAATCTCTTCTTTATCATTTAACTGTTTTAATCTAACAACTTCACTAAAAGTAAAAGGCTTAACATTAAAACTAACATACCGTCCAGATAAATGCGTAGCCAATTCTCCAGACAATAAATTACTATTTGATCCTGTAATAAATATTGAAACATTTTGTGAAGCTCTAAGTGAATTAACTACATTTTCCCATTTAGAAACATTTTGAATTTCATCAAAAAACAAATAATATTTTTGGTCATCCACAATTAAATCTTTAATGTAATTATTTAGTGCTTTAGAGTTTAATAAATGAGAATTTTCTTGTAATTCAAAATTCAAAAAAATAATATGATCATCATCAATATCATTTAATTTTAACTCTTCTGCTATTTGCTTTAATAAAACAGATTTACCACTTCTTCTCATTCCTGTAATAACCTTAATTAAATCAACATGATAAAATCCTCTAATTTTCTTCAAATAATTTTCTCTAATTAAATAAGCTTCATTATACATAAATAAATCACCATAAATATAATATCAAAAAAATTTACATTTGTCAATTTTATTTCGTTCTATCGAAACAAATTTACCAATAACGCATTTTATTTCGATCCATCGAAATAAAATTAATTAATACTTAAACTATCTCTCCACTACTACTAACATTTAAAGAATAATCACTAAATTCATGCTTCAAGTATTTAGGATAAGCCGCTGCCCCAATCATCGCTGCATTATCTGTACAATAAAGCATTCTTGGAATAAGTAAAGTAGCATCATACTTATTACATAATACTTCCATTTCTTCTTTTAAATACTTATTCGCTGATACTCCCCCTGCTATAACTAATCTTTTTATTCCTGTATTTTTAAATGCTAATTCCACTTTACGAACTAATTCATCTACTGCTACATCTTGAAAAGATTTTGCTAAATCAGCTTTATTAATCATATTTCCTCTTTGACGCTCATTATGAACCAAATTAATAACGGCACTTTTAAGTCCACTATAACTAAAATTATAAGTATTATCCATCACTGGCTGAGGTAATTGATAATTATGTTTCCCTTCTTTAGCTAGCCTTTCAATACTTGGACCCCCAGGATATGAGAGACCTATTACTCTTGCTACTTTATCATACGCTTCCCCTATCGCATCATCCATAGTCTCTCCTAACCTTTTAAACTTATAATCATCTTCCATAATTAATAATTCTGTATGTCCTCCACTAACAATTAAAGCCAGAAGTGGAAACTCCATTTTACTTTCCAAATTATTAGCATATATATGCCCAATAAGATGATTAACAGCGATTAAAGGTAAATTATAAATTAAAGATAATGTTTTCGCTGCTTCTACTCCTACCATAAGTGAACCAGTAAGTCCTGGAGCATAAGTAACTGCTATCGCATTCATATCTTCTATTTTCATATGTGCTTTCTCTAAACAGTCTTCTATAACTAATGTTATTGCTTCTGTATGCATTCGACTAGCTACCTCTGGTACTACTCCCCCATATTTAGCATGTATATCTATTTGTGTTGTAATAGATAATCCTATTACTTCACACCCATTCTTAACTATAGCAACACTAGTCTCATCACAACTAGTTTCTATTGCTAGTATATATATATCCATTTTCACCACCCACAATAACCTCTTATTTTAAAAATAGTTTTTACAATTCTAAAGTGCAAAAAAGCTTAATGTTTTGTTTGGTTTGTTTATCATCTAATAAAACACTATATTTTCTAAACATATCTCTTAATTTTTTATAATTACCATTAATACTATCATGACTTGCAACAATCATTTCTTCTTTGGACACCAAAGTCAAATCTAAATTAATTCCATTAATCTTTGCTAAAGACTCAATAAATATTCTTTGTGTTCTTCCATTACCTTCACGAAATGGATGCAAAGCATTAATATCGGCAAATAATTCCACCAATTTATTTATTGTTGTCTCAACATCACAATCAACAAAATACTTTTCCTTTTTCAATTTATCAAATATTTCATTTCCATAAGATTCTATATGCTCTGATAAACAAAACAAATCCTGCTTAGCTATATTACAATTTCTAATATCACCAGTCCATCTATAAACATCTTGAAACAAATATTTATAAATATCTTTTAAATGTTTGAAATCAAAGTTACCTTTTAATGGCTTTTTATTTAATTCATAAATTCTTAAAGATATAAGTTCTCTTTCAGCATTAAATAGATCCTCATCATTTATAATATTTAATTTATTAATTAAAATATCTGTTCCTTTATAACAGTAATCAGCAGTTCTTTCATAAGTATATTTATATTTATTACCCATAAATTCCTCTATACTTTTCTATAATCTTTTTACGTTCCATTTCTGTAGTTGACTTACCAATTATACAATTATAAAGTCTCTTCTTAATATCTTTGGTCAAAGGCATACCTTCTTGAGCCATCGCACCATCTACTTTTCTTATTTTTTCTTGAATTATTTTATCATTAATTTTTTTATTATCCACAAGATCACTTTCCCTCATACGTAATATTATATCATAAATCACTTTATTTAGCATTACTATTCACTTTCTCTTGCCATCAAATAAGCATCATCATCTTTATAATAATTCTTTCTAACATTAACTACTTCAAAACCAAACTTTTCATATAACTTTATTGCTGCAATATTTTTAGATGCTACTTCTAAAGTTATTAACTTCAAATTCTCATCTAATTCACTTATAAGATAATCTAAAAGATTAGTAGCAACCATCTTATTCCTATACTTAGGATCAACCACTAAACTTAATATATCACAAGTCTCTTTTAAATCCGTAGCTGTAATAAACCCCACAACCATATCATCTTCTTCATAAACTAATACTTTTGAATACTTATCTTCTAGCATTTCATTAATATTATTTACCATCCTAAAATTATCATTTAGCAAACTACCCAATTCATTTATTCTCGGTATATCATAAACATTTGCATATCTAACCATTTTCTACCTCAATTCTCTTAACATAAATAGGTTTAAGTAAATGAGGATTGATCATAGCCTCTTTTTTCATATACAAATAAACCTTATTTAAATCAACATCACCATCAATATATATATCATTAAAATTACTTACATCTTTATTATTAATATAATAATAATCTCCTATTAAATTATGACATTCATCAAAACATCCTACAAAGACTCCATTTCTATCACTTATCCCCACCTTAACTTTATGTTCATAATTCAAAGCTAAAGCTTGTAAATATGATAACGCCTTTAAAGGAATATTCTTAGTATAACTAATAATTTTAGCTATAACACATCCTATTCTAACTCCTGTAAAAGACCCAGGACCATTAATAACAATAACTTCATTTATTGAAGAAATATCAATATTATTATTTTGAAGCAATTCCTTTAAAGAATTTACCACATATTCCGAATGTCTACCATCTTTTCTTACTATCTTATCTTTAATAACTCCATCTTTAAATAAAGCTAAAACTAACTCCATATAATGAGTATCAATATAAAGTGTATACATACCACTCATCCTTTCGAAAACAAAACCCACTTAAAAAGTGAGCTTATAAAACAGCATTGCAAAGTTCTTCATATACTTCACCATGAGGAACAAACACTAAAACTCTCGTATTCTCATCAATTATTTTAAAATTAATGTCAAGTCTTTCTTCTGGCAACCTATCTTCTATAAGCTCTGCCCACTCTATAATACAAACACCATCTTTATTAAAATAATCTTCTATTCCAAAATCCTCGTTATCTAAAATTCGATAAACATCCATATGATAAAGAGGCATCTCCCCACTAACATATTCTTTAACAATAGTAAATGTTGGTGAAGTAATATTATCCTCTAATCCCAAAGAAGCCGCAAAACCTTTAACAAAAACAGTTTTCCCACTTCCAAGTTCACCATTAAGACAAATTACCATTCCCGGAAATTTCTCACTTTCAATATTTTCTGCCAAAAGGAGTGTATCTCGAACACTTTTTGATGTAAACTTATAATTCATATCACTCACCTAAGGCTATTATATCAGAATAAGCAAGTTTTATACAACACCTTTTTGCCTATTTGACAAAATAATTATTCTCATATAAAAATATATTAGAAAATTCTATTCTTTATTATATTTTTAAAACATATTAAAATATATATGAGGTGTGAAAATGGATTTTGTAATTAGACAAACACGGCAAAAAGATCCAGCTAGTTATAAATCTTTATATATTAAAGATGATTTGTTAAAAGAAGTAGAAAAAATAGCTAAAGAACACGGTACCTCTTTTAACAACGTCGTAATTAGTATGATCGAAGCCTGTATCTATGGAACTGGTGAGGAAGAGAAAGAAAAAGTGCAAAACTAATATTTCTTTATAGATACACTCCTTGAAATTTCACTCTCAAAAAAACTGCTAGCCCTGCTAACAGTTTTTTAATTAATCGTTAACTTATACAAACACCACTAACACAAACATTATTCATCAAAAATGTTCGTGAGCCATCAGCATTTATTATATATACAGCTGTAACCAAAGCCGGTTGATCAACCTTCTTAACTTGAATTTCAATTTTTAATTGGAGCCCAACCACCCCAGTACCAGCATTATTTTTCACAACCACTAATTCCGGTCTATAACTTAAAGTTTTTCCATCAAAACCTAGGTTACTAAGCTCATCGATCAAACTTATATAATCATTTGCTGTCAAATTAGTAGTATAATTAACATTTGGATTAACAGCACATCCATCACGTCTTAAATCAACAGATAATATATAATTAGTATTATAATTTCCATCGCCATAACGACAAGTCATTTCTACACTCTCTTCTTTTACAACTACTTCTAAAGTTGTTGATTTTCCTCCAACCGTCACGGTAACAATTACTGTGCCTGCCCTATGACCAGTTATAACACCATTAGATACTGTTGCTATACTTGTATTACTACTTTGCCAACTAGCCTTCTTATTAGTAGCATTCGCTGGATACACATAAAGAGCAACGCTTCTTGATTCCCCAACATCTAAAGTAATACGTTTATAATTTAAAGAGATACTTGTAACATTAACGACACTACTTCCACTTTGGTTATTACTAGAATTATTATTAGTATTTCCAGAATTATTATTTGTATTATTATTAGTATTACTATTTCCTTCGGAACTATTATTATTTCCGTTAGAATTATTATCAGATGAATTATCATCTATATCTGTATCAGGATCTTCTTCATTTGGTTCATTATTTACATCATCATTTGGCTCTTCATCTAAAACTTCATCATCATTACTTTGATATTCAACAGTATTTATAACAGTATCACTTTCATTATCACAAACGAGTCTAACCTCTATTCGATAATTACTATCATCTATCTTTGTTGCCTCAGCATAACTATTACTTATATCACAAGAATTACCATATTCATCTTGAAATTCAACCAATAATTTTTGATCAAACATATCTCCCAAAGTAATTAAAACTGATTCATTTATTTCTTTAGGTAGTCTTGAACCTGTAAAATACTCTGTAGCCGCATTTCGCATTGCCTCAAAATTAACACCAAAATTCGATTCAACTTCTTGATCCCTATTAAATAAAGAAATAATCCATATAATTATAAATACAACTACTAACAAAATAGCTAATTTAATTAATAAAGATTTCCAATTAACAACAATTTTTCTTCTAGTTTTTTCTTCATACATATAAAACCCCCCTTTGGTTTTGCAAGCTATGATACCACAAAAGAGCTTATTTGTCAAATTCCTTCCTTGACTAACGTTTGTTCGCATGATATAATAATCCCGTTCGTAGTGATAAAACTTTAAAACTTATCCACAATATATAATAAGGAGTGAGGAAAATGGATAAAATAATAGTTAAAGGTGCTAGAGAAAATAACTTAAAAAACATAGATATTGAACTTCCCAAAAATAAACTAATAGTCATGACCGGAGTATCAGGAAGTGGTAAATCATCCCTTGCTTTTGATACAATTTTTGCCGAAGGCCAAAGAAGATATGTTGAAAGTCTAAGTGCTTATGCAAGACAATTCATCGGTATCAGTGAAAAACCTGATGTTGACTCCATCGAAGGATTAAGTCCAAGTATTTCTATAGATCAAAAAACAACTAACAAAAACCCTCGCAGTACTGTTGGAACTATTACGGAAATATATGATTACTTAAGACTATTATATGCTAGAATAGGTATTCCCTATTGTCCTAAACACAATATTCCAATAACAAGACAGTCCATTGAAGAAATGACTAATCGCATTATGGATTTAGAATTAGGAAGTAAACTAGAAATAATGGCACCTGTTATCCATGGTGAAAAAGGAACTCACAAAGATCTTTTTGATGAATTAAGAAAAAATGGTTTTTCAAGAGTACGAGTAAACGGTAAAATGTACAGCTTAGACGAAGAAATTGTTCTTGAAAAAAACATTAAAGACAATATTGAAGTCGTTGTAGACCGTATTGTGTTAGATACAGATGAAAGAAGTCGAATATTTGAAGCTATCGAAACTAGCTGTAAACTGGCAAGTGGAAAAGTATTAATTAATATAATTGGTAAAGAAGAAATTTTAATGAGTGAATCTTATGCTTGTCCTCATTGTAATTTTTCTATTCCCGAATTAGAACCAAGACTATTTTCTTTTAATGCTCCTTATGGTGCCTGTAAAGAATGTAAAGGATTAGGAACCAAGTTAAAAATTGGTGAAACCCTATTAATGCCCGATAAAAACTTAAATATTTTAGAAGGTGGCATTAAAACTATTAGTAACGACCAAAACATCGATATGATTCAACTACTTGCTGTTTGTAACTATTATCATATTGATATAAATAAGCCATTAAAAGATTATACTAGAAGCGAATTAGATATTATTTTATATGGCTCTAAAGACAAAATAGATTTTAAATATGTTTCTAAAAATGGCAACGTTCGTTACGTTTCAGATTATTACGAAGGAATTATTAACAAACTAGAACGTCTTCATCTTGAAACAACTAGCAATTGGCGCCGAGAATGGATTGAAATGTAAATGGTTGAATCTCCTTGTCCAAAATGCCATGGAGCAAGATTAAATGATATGGTTCTATCTGTTAAAATTAATAAAAAAAATATATATGAAGTAACTAACTTTAGCATCTTAGAGTTAAGAGACTTTATTGCTAAATTAAAGCTTACCAAAGAACAAGTTGAAATTAGTGGCTTAGTAACCAAAGAAATATTAAACAGACTAGATTTTCTAATCAATGTTGGTTTAGGATATTTAACATTATCGAGAAGTGCTGGCACCTTATCCGGTGGTGAGGCTCAACGAATAAGATTAGCAACTCAAATTGGTTCTAAATTATCAGGCGTTTTATATGTCCTTGATGAACCAAGCATTGGCCTTCATCAAAAAGATAATGAAAAGCTAATTAAAGCTATGCAAGAAATGCGTGATTTAGGCAATACCTTAATCGTTGTTGAACATGACACTGATACTATGCTTGCTGCTGATTATCTTGTTGATATTGGCCCCGGAGCTGGAGAATATGGCGGTCATGTTATAGCAGCCGGAACACCAAAAGAAGTAATGGCAAACAAAAACTCTTTAACCGGACGTTATTTATCAGGAAAAGAACGAATTGAAGTACCAAAAAAACGTCGTAAAGGAAACGGTAAATCACTAAAAATAATAAAAGCCAAAGAACATAACTTAAAAAACATTAATGTGGAAATTCCGCTAAATAAATTTGTATGCGTAACAGGCGTTTCCGGAAGTGGTAAATCATCCTTAATTAACGAAATTCTTTATAAAACTCTAGCTGTAAAAATTAATGGTTCTAAACAAATTCCCGGAGCTTGTAAAGAAATAAAAGGAATTGAAAACATTGATAAAGTAGTTCATATTACCCAAGATGCAATTGGTAGAACTCCCAGAAGTAACCCTGCAACTTACGTTGGCGTTTTTGATGATATCAGAGATGTTTTTACAAATACTAAAGAAGCGAAAATGCATGGTTATGACAAAGGAAGATTTTCTTTTAACGTAAAAGGTGGCAGATGTGAAGCCTGCTGGGGTGACGGTGTAAAAAAAATCGAAATGCACTTTTTACCAGATGTTTATGTTCCCTGTGACGTTTGTGGCGGTAAAAGATATAATAAAGAAACCCTTGCTATTAAATTTAAAGGCAAAAACATTGCCGATGTGCTAGATATGCGTGTCTCCGAAGCATTACCATTTTTTGAAAACATACCTAAAGTATATAACAAATTAAAAGTAATGGACGAAGTAGGATTATCATATATCAAACTAGGTCAACCAGCACCTACTCTATCAGGTGGTGAAGCAGGACGAGTAAAACTTGCTAAAGAACTTCAAAAAAAACCTACTGGCAAAAGCATTTTCATTTTAGATGAACCAACTACAGGGCTTCACAGTGATGACATAAAAAAACTACTTAAAATCTTAAATAGAATAGTTGATAATGGTGATACCGTAATTGTAATTGAACATAACTTAGATGTTATCAAAGTAGCAGATTATATTATTGATCTAGGTCCTGAAGGTGGAAACCTAGGCGGCGAAATAGTTGCTACTGGCTCTCCGGAACAAGTAGCTAAAAATCCTAATTCCTATACCGGTATTTTCTTAAAGAAAATATTAAGTGATTAATTATATAATAAACGGCATAATATTTTTATGAACCATTAAAGAAAAACGTCAAAACTTTTAAAAATTCTTACCTCCATTCGACAAAGGTTACTCTTTCTTTATGATATATTTATATAGGAAGGAGTATCATATGCCCACAAAAACATTTGTAAATCTTACTGATAATGTATGTTTTAAATATATTTTTAGTAAGGAAGAAATATTAAAAGACTT
>CALVHJ010000021.1 GCA_944327425.1 uncultured Bacilli bacterium | reverse complement strand
TTTGGAGGAGCTATGAAAGAACAAGATTTTGATTCAAGTAAAAATAAATACAATGAGATAATAAGTTTAGAAGACGCCAAGCAAACAAATTGGGATATGGCAATAGGTCTTCAAAAAGTAGATAATTTACATCCTTCTAAATACCTAAAAGATATATCTCAAAAATATATTGTTGGTAGGCTAACGATTAGAGAAGTAGAGGATGGCTTAGATAAATATTATAAAGAATTGAAAAAAAAGAATGAGATAAATTATAATGAACTCGAGTGTGATTATGTTTCAATGCGTATAGTTGAATTACTGGAACATGATAATTTTGAATTATCGGTTAGTTACTTAAAATATATTCATAAATACCTATTTCAAGATGTTTATGATTTTGCTGGCGAATTTAGGAATATTGATTTTTCTAAACATGAAGAAATACTAAATAACGATTCTGTAGCTTATGGCACCTTTAAAACTTTAAAAGAATCACTAGAATATGATATTAATTTAGAAAAGAACAAGAATTATAAAGAAATGTCTATTGTAGATGTAATTAAAAATATTACTGACTTTACATCAAACATTTGGCAAGTGCATCCTTTTAGAGAAGGAAATACTAGAACTACCGCAGTATTTATTGAAAAATATTTAGTTAGTTTAGGATATAATGTTGATAATTCTTTATTTAAAGATAAGTCAATATATTTTCGAAATGCTTTGGTGAGAAGCAATTATTTTAATAATGATTTAGGAATAAAAGAAAATAATAGTTATTTAATTAAATTTTATGAAAATCTATTATTAGGAAAGAATAATAATTTAGAATCTAAAGATTTAATTGTGAGCGAGTTATTTTAATAAGAAATGTCTATGGATAGAGAAGAATGTATAACAAAAGAAAAAAACGCTTTATTATTCTCTTTAAAACAAATTGACAAAAAAGTTTATGCTTGTAAATCATGTGATAAATTGGTCGAAAAAATTTCTAATAGTCCCACCGTGTTCTTAGGAAAAGATAATGACATAGTTTTAGTTGGGGAGGATCCTGTTAACAATGGGTGGAGAAAAAGTCATCAATTATGGAAAGATGTAAATGGTAAAATATTACCTAGCGGAATTATTTTACAAAAATTATTTGATATTATTAACAGAGATATTTTTGAAACTACATTTCTAGAATCAGTAAAATGTTATCCAAAAGAAAGAAAAAACTTGAAGATTTGTTCCAAAAACTGTAAAAATATAATGTTAGAGCAATTAAAAAATTTAAATCCTAAACTGATTATTACTTTAGGAGAATCCCCAACTAAAAATTTACTAGATGTTAAATTTGATAAATTTGCTGATGTAGTAGGTAATATCTATGAAGTTAATGGATATAAAATATTACCAATATATCATCCAAGTCCTATATCTCCAAAAAGCTATACAGGTAATGTTCCAATATTCGAAAAATTAAGAGAAATAACAAAATTATAAATTAACTATTTAAATTCATATATTTGTTTAGTATAATAAACGTGTGGTGTAGGTTTATGAAAGAAAAAAATAAAAGAAAATCAATACTTTTGGGATTAGCAATCTTTTTAATTATTATTGGTATTTTTGCAAATACTAATGACAATAAAGAGTTACAATCAGAAAATGTTAATAAAGTTGAAAATGATGCTGTAGATAAAGTAGAAACTTCAACAGAAGAAAAATTACCAACTTGCGATGGCACAAAAATTACAGAAAATTGTGAAGCAGATGGAATTGTTTATTCTATTTACAAATATTATCCTGCTGAAGAAGAAAAGTATCATTACGAAACAGTTACAACATACGAAAAAAAAATAACGGGTTACTGTACTCTATGTAACGATGGTACTTATAGTCCGACATGTGCAACAGGCAGAGGTGCATGTTCGCATCATGGTGGAGTGGCCCAATGGAATGCTCCAGTCTATAGTAATGTTGCAAAAAAAGAGGAAAAAAAGGTAATTGACTCGCCAGCAACGCCAGAACGATGGGAAAAAGTAGAAAAAACAGATTAACAAAGCATAATCCCTCTAATATTACTCATACTAATATTAGAGGTTTTAATATGTCTAAATTGAGTATTTATAATAAAAAAAGAAACTTTAATAAAACCAAAGAACCAATTGGTAAAAGTAGTAAAAGGGTAAGTAAACTAAGATTTTGTATCCAACATCATCTTGCTAGAAAAGATCACTATGATCTTCGTTTAGAATGGAATGGAGTACTAATCAGTTGGGCCATACCCAAAGGCCCTTCATATAACCCCAAAGATAAAAGACTAGCTATTAAAGTAGAAGATCATCCTCTAGATTATCGTAACTTTGAAGGAACTATCCCCAAAGGCGAATATGGTGGAGGCACTGTCATGATATGGGATAAAGGTTACTGAGAACCATTAAAAGAATATAAGCCAAACTTTAAAAAAGGCCCAATTAAGTTTATTTTAAAAGGAAGTAAACTAAAAGGTAAGTGGACTTTAGTAAAACTAAATGATGAAACTAATTGGTTGCTCATAAAAGATAAAGATGAATATCACTTGTTTAATAATATAAATGAATTTAACACAAGTATTAAAACAGGTAGAACAATGGATGAAATAACAAATAATATTAAAAAAATAGAAATAACTAATCCTAATAAAGTAATATACAAAAGTCCTAAAATAACCAAAATAGACATTATAAATTATTACAAAGCCGTATCAAAACACATGTTACCATACATAGAAAACCGCCTAATAAGTACCATTAGATACCCAAATGGTTCTAAAGGTCCTAAATTTTACAAAAAACATTTTGAAAACATCCATGGCTTTTTAGGAGTAAAAAAATTAAAAGTCAAAGGTGACCAAAGAAATGATTATTATTATATTAAAGATATTAATGGCCTTATTAGCGAAGTTCAAATGAATAGCTATGAATTTCATATCTGGGGTTGTCAAGTTAATAACATGCGTTATGCCGATATATTAGTTTTTGATCTTGATCCTGATGAAAATTTAAGCTTAAAAAAACTAAGAGAGGGAGTAAAAGACTTAAAAAGCTTACTAGATGAATACAAACTAGAGTCATTCCTAAAAACAAGTGGAGGTAAAGGATACCATATAGTAGTTCCTATGCGTATTAAAGTAACATGGAAAAATGCTCGTATTATAGCTAAAAACATAGCTAGCCTAATGGAAGCAAAATGGCCCGAGAAATACACAAGTAACATTAAGAAAGAAAAAAGAAAAGGTAAGATATTTATTGACTGGTTAAGAAATACCAAAGGTGCTACTAGTGTTGCTCCCTATTCTCTTAGAATAAGAAAGAAATTAACAGTCTCAATGCCAATATCATGGAGTGAACTAGATAAAATAAAACCCGATGAAATAACTATAGAACAAGCATTAAAAAGAATAAAGAGCAAAGACCCATGGCAAAACTTTAATTAATTAGTTAAAACAGATTTACACTTAATATATTGTTTTAAACCTAAAACTATGTTATACTATACATGTTTTAAAAAAGGAATGATGTATATGTTAGAAACAATTTTATTAATCGTATCAGTTTTATTAATTGTAGTAGTATTATTACAAGGCAATAAAGCTAGTGATGCCGGCCAAATTATTACCGGTGGAAATGAAGTATTATTTCAAAATATGAAAGAAAGAGGCTTTGAGTTATTTATAAGTAGATTAACTTTAATATTAGGAATCCTCTTCTTTATAATATCTTTAATCCTATTTTTAGAATAAAAGGCAACCATCCGTTGCTTTTAAAAACTAAATTAAGGAGTCAAAATGAAAATTTTTGAATACATTAAAGAACTCGGAATAGAAAACATTATTCAAGGAAGAACATATCCTCCTTATTTGCTAGATTATAAAGAATCTTATGAAGAACCAAAACAATTTGTCCATATATTTTATGTTGATGAATTACATAGTGATGATTTAAGAGAAGTAACAATCAAAAATAATGGTGAAAACATATTTGATACCACATGTACATGTGAAAAATACAAACAAACAGGAAATTGCAAGCATATAGCGGCCTGTCTCATCCATTATCAATATGCCATTATAAAATGTGAAATCAAAGATTTATACAAAGAAACAAATGATATTCTAAATTTATTTTACATTCCTGAAGAAAAAAGAATTATTAAAGAAAAAATGAATATCAACTTAAATATATCTTTTTATGACAATTCTATCAAATTTAGATTAAGTATTGGTTTAAACAAATTATATGTTTTAAACACCAAAGCCAAATTTGAACGTTTTTTAAATGCCTATTTTAATGGTGGCGACTACCCTTTAGGGACTAAATTTACCTACAACAATAAAAAATATTATTTTGATATTGAAGACGAAAAAATAATCGAATACTTAGCTAGTTACGAAAAGATAACTAACCACTATTACTATGAAGATCCTTTTAATTTAAGCACCAGAGATTTTGATTTTATAATACACAATTTAGATAATAGAAAGATACTGATTAACCAAAAAAATATCACTGCCATTATTGAAGATCTACCTACTAAATTTAAATTGATATCAAAAGGGAAAGATTATTTATTAAATATTAGTGATTTAGAAAATTATGAATTTTTAACTGATACGTGTAAATACATTTCATATAAAAGTAGTTTATACATAATACCCGAAAATTACCGGCGAATTTTAAAAGAACTATATGAAAGAGAAATAAACTCTCTATTATTTTCTAAAAATAGCATTTATAAATTTAATAAAGGTATTTTAAAAGTAATTAATGCCAAATTAGATATAGATGAAAATATTACCGAAATAAAAAAAATAACCAAACCTCAAGTCAAGATATACATCGATATTTTAAAAGATCGACTAACAAGTGAAGTTAAGCTAAATTATGAGGGAGAAAAAATAAATCTTTTAAATAATGATATTAATATAACAAGAGATTATGATTATGAGGCAAGTATTACAAGTGATTTAATAAATGCCGGCTTTATAATAAACAAAGATAAATTTATTATTGATGATATTGATACTATGGGTTATTTCTTAGAAAATGATTTAGACTTGTTAAAAGATAAATATGAAATCTATACTAGTAAGAACCTAAATAAAATAAATTTAATTAAAAAAACCAAGATAAATAAAGATTTTAGCATTGGCACAGATGGAATAATGTCCTTTAATTTTCAAATGGATAACATTAATACTGAGGAATTAAAAAATATTCTCTCCTCATTAAAAGCTAAAAAAACCTATCATCGTTTAAAAAATGGTAATTTAATTAACTTAGAAGCGAATAAAGAATTAAATGACCTAACCTCTTTAATTACAGACTTAGAAATAGATCCGAATAAACTAAATGAATCCATTCAAATTCCTAAATACCAAGCTATATACATCGATTCTTTAAAAGAAAACAAATATCATGATCTTAAAACCAACAATTTATTTGATGAATTTATATCTAATTTTAATAAATATAAACAATTAGACATAAATTTTTCTAAAGAAGATAATGCCATTCTAAGAGATTATCAAAAAGTAGGAGTAAAATGGTTATATACATTACACAAATGTGATTTAGGAGGTATTCTTGCCGATGAAATGGGTCTTGGTAAAAGTATTCAAACGATATGTTTTATAAAAGAAGTTTTAAAAGAAAATAAAGATGCTAAAATATTAATAGTCTGTCCAACTTCTCTTGTTTATAACTGGGAAAAGGAATTTAATAAATTTGGTAAGGAAATAAAAATAAAAACTGTTAGTGAAACCAAAAAGAAAAGAATAGCTACTTTACAAGATAAAGATACTAGTGTTTTTATAACTTCTTATGGTTTACTGCGAAATGATGCCGAAATTTATGAGCAAATGTCTTTTCAAGTATGTATAGTTGATGAGGCCCAATATATGAAAAATTATCAAGCCCGCATGACTTTAGCCCTAAAAAGACTAAATGTTCATACTAAGATAGCTCTAACCGGAACACCTTTAGAAAACTCAATATCGGAATTATGGAGCATTTTTGATTTTTTAATGCCTGGATATTTAAATAGTATTGAAAAATTTCGCGAAAAGTACCATATTAATGATGTAACCGAAGAGGAATTAAAACGTCTATCCAGCCTAAATTATCAAATCAAACCATTTATTTTAAGAAGAAAAAAACAAGATGTAATAAAAGATTTACCAGACAAAATCGAAAACAACATTTATTTAGAATTACCTGATAGTCAAAAGAAACTATATGTAAGTGTTTTAAAAGAAACGGAAGAGGAAATAGAAGAGTTAATAGCAACCTCCGGTTTCGCTTCATCTCGTTTTAAAATTTTACAGCTATTAACCAAATTAAGACAAATATGTATTAATCCCCATGTTTTATATGAAAACTATCAAGGTGAAAGCATCAAAACAACCAAAATAATTGAAATAATTAAAGACTACGTAAAAGAGCATCACAAAATTCTTATTTTCTCTAGTTTTAAACGTGTTTTAGACTTATTAAAAGAAGATCTTAGCAAAGAAAAAATAAGCTTTTATAGCATTGATGGTAGTGTTAAAGGAAGTATGCGTATGCCTCTAATTGATAAATTTAACTCTGATAATACCAGTTGCTTTTTGCTTACTTTAAAATCGGGTGGAACCGGCTTAAATTTAACTAGTGCTGATATTGTTATTCATCTTGATATATGGTGGAACCCTCAAGCTGAAAATCAAGCTACAGATAGAGCTCATCGTATTGGCCAAACCAAAAAAGTAATAGTAAACCGTCTTATTACCAAGGGAACCATTGAAGAAAGAATCTTAGAACTTCAAAATAAAAAGCGTATTTTAAGCGAAAATCTAATTGAAGGCAATGCTACCTCTACCCTTGAAAGTCTGAATGAAGAAGACATTAAAAACTTACTTACTTACAGTAACGAATAATTAAGTAAGCTGAAACATAATGAACTTAATGCCCCAATTTTTAACTTTAAGTTCTTTTTTTATTTTGCTTTGAACTCTAAGCAAACTTTTAACTTTAACATTTCTTTTAGGCCTAAAAACAAGAGTAAGCTCATAATAGGGTCCATCTTTTATAAGTATAATATCGGTAATGTTAATAACCCGATATTTATCCACAACCATTTTAACTCTTTTTTTAATAGTATCATCTTCAAAAGTAATCCCAATTAAAAGAATAATATTCTGCCATATAGTTTTTAAAGCTTGCCAAATAAGTAAAAAAGCAATAAAAATACCGCCAAGAATATCAACTTTAGGAATAAAAAAGCTAAAAATAATAATAACAATTAATCCCAAAGAAGAATAAGCTTCCATTAAAGACTCATAACCCGAAACAATTAAAAGTTCACTTTTGCGTTTTTTACCTATTTTCTCCAAGTTTTTAGCACTGAGCATTTTAAGTATTACAATTCCAATAATAAGAAAAATAACTTCTAAAGGTGGTTTATGATAATGAGTTTTAAAACTAAGATAAATAACAAAAATCCCAACCATAAAAGAGAGAATACCCATAAAAAGTTCAATGATATAAAAAACTCTTCCATATCCATACGGGTGATTTTTATTAGCTCTTTTTCTCCCAATCTTAATTCCTAACAAAGCAATAACATCCGTTACCAAATCATTAACTGTATAGATACCGTCAATTAAAAGTGTAAAAGTCCTAAAAAAAAGACCTCCCCCAATTTTAACAATTGCCACAAATACATTAACGATAATGTTTACATATAAAGCTTTTTGTTCTAATCTCATCATCATCACTAATATTATTATGGTTATTAATTCCTTTCTTAAACATATCAAAAAAGTGACAAATTTTTTTTAAAGCCTAAACAAAAGTAGAAATTAATGTTATAATGATTTAACATGGAGGATTTAAAAATGAAAGAAGAATGGCGAAATTTTAAAAGCGGTCTATGGACCGAAGAAATAAACGTAAGTGATTTTATCCAAAAAAATTATCAAGCTTATGCAGGAGATGAATCTTTTTTAGAGGGTATTACTAAAAAAACTGCTAAAATATGGAATACTTGTACTAAGCTTTTAAAAGAAGAATTAGCTAATAAAGTATTAGATATTGATACTGATCACCTATCAGGCATTAATGCCTTTGAACCAGGATATATTTGTAGTGAAGATGATGTTATTGTTGGTCTCCAAACAGACAAGCCATTAAAAAGAATTGTTAACCCTTATGGGGGTATAAGAATGGTATACCAAGAACTAGAAGCTTATGGTTACAAATTGAATCCAGAAGTAGATAAGTATTTTAATGAATTTAGAAAGACACATAATGAAGGTGTTTTTGATGCTTACACCGATGAAATTAGACGTGCTCGTCATGCCGGATTATTAACCGGCCTACCTGATGCTTATGGAAGAGGTAGAATTATTGGTGATTATAGAAGAGTAGCTTTATATGGCATCGATTATTTAATAGAAGCCAAAAAACGTGATTTATCAAACCTTTTAGGCCCTATGAGCATCGAACTTATTGGATTAAGAGAAGAAGTATCTATGCAAATAAAAGCATTGGACGCTATAAAGAAAATGGCTAGCCGTTATGGATTTGATCTTAGTAAACCAGCATCTAACAGTAAAGAAGCGGTAGAATGGACTTATCTTGCTTATCTAGCGGCCGTAAAAGAAAACAATGGTGCAGCCATGAGTTTAGGCCGTGTAGATGCTTTCTTTGATATTTATTTTGAAAGAGATTTAAAAGAAAAAACTATAACTGAAAAGGAAATTCAAGAAATTATTGATAACTTTGTTATTAAACTAAGACTTGTTAGACACTTAAGAACGCCAGAATATGACGAATTATTCTCTGGAGATCCAACTTGGGTAACAGCATCTCTTGGTGGTATAACTGAAAATGGCAAAAGCATGGTTACCAAAACTAGCTATCGTATTTTACATACCCTAACAAATTTGGATCCAGCACCCGAGCCTAACATGACGATTTTATGGAGTGAGCACCTACCTGAAAACTTTAAAAAATATTGTGCTAGAATGAGCATTGCTACTGATGCTATCCAATATGAAAATGATGATATTATGCGTCCTATATATGGTGATGATTATGCTATTGCTTGTTGTGTATCAGCGATGCGGGAAGGGCGTGACATGCAATTTTTTGGAGCTCGTTGTAATTTAGCTAAAGCTTTACTTTACTCAATTAATGGTGGCGTAGACGAGATGAAAAATACGTTAGTTATTGAGGGATTTAGAAAAAACACAGATGAAATACTAGATTATGAAACCGTAAAAGAGCAATACTTTAAAATGTTAGAGCGTGTTGCCGAAATATACTCAAATGCTATGAATATTATTCATTATATGCATGACAAATATGCCTATGAAAGTGGCCAAATGGCTTTACATGACACTCATGTTAGAAGATTTATGGCCTATGGTGTAGCCGGATTATCCGTTGTAGCCGATTCTCTTTCTGCTATTAAATATGCCAAAGTAGAACCGATAAGAAATGAAGATGGCATAGCCATTGACTTTAAAATCGAAGGCGATTTTCCTAAATACGGTAATGATGATGATCGCGTAGATGATCTAGCCAAAGAAGTAGTTGAGAAGTTTTATGAGGAACTTTCCAAACACAAGTGCTACCGTGATGCTATACCAACCCTTTCGATATTAACTATAACCTCAAATGTTGTATATGGCCAAAAGACAGGTTCTACCCCTGATGGAAGAAAAAAAGGTATTGCCTTTGCTCCTGGGGCTAATCCTATGCATGGCCGCGATGAATCTGGTGCTATAGCCTCATTAAATTCAGTAGCTAAACTAGAATATGCCAAATGTTGCCGTGATGGTATTTCCAATACTTTTTCTATTATTCCCAGTGCTTTAGGTCATACTAGTGATGAACAAATAGATAATTTAGTAAGCCTTCTTGAAGGATACTTTACCAAAGGAGCCCATCACTTAAATGTAAATGTCTTAAATAGAGAAACCCTAATTGATGCTATGGAAAATCCTGACAAATACCCATTATTAACAATAAGAGTATCAGGTTATGCGGTAAGATTTAATAGACTTACAAGGCGTCAACAAGAAGAAGTTATAGCAAGAACCTTCCATGAGAGGATATAATGGCAGCCAATATTAATTCTATTGAAACTTTTGGCTTAGTAGATGGACCGGGTATTAGAACAGTTATTTTCTTAAACGGGTGCCGACTAAGATGCCAATACTGTCATAATCCAGAAATGTGGCATATGAATAAAGCTAACTATCAAACTGATGAATTAGTTGCCAAAATATTACGTAACAAGCCTTATTTTAAAAGAAATAATGGTGGTGTAACATTTTCCGGTGGTGAACCTCTTTTGCAAATAGATTTTTTATTAGATATTTGCCAAAAATTAAAAAAAGAAAACATTCATATAGCCTTAGATACCGCTGGTGTTGGCCTAGGTAAATATGATGAAATATTATCATTAGTTGATTTAGTACTATTTGATATTAAACATCCAAATAAAGATGAGTATGAAAAACTAACCGGTAAAAGTATTTTAGAAAGCGAAAAGTTTATTAATGCTTTAAATAAAAGTGGCAAACCAGTCTGGATAAGACAAGTAATAGTCCCCGGTATAATGGATAATGAAGAATATTTGCGTGTTCTTGCTACTTATTTATTAAAAATCAAAAATATTGAGAAAATAGAATTCTTACCATTTCATCATTTAGGTTTTTCAAAATATGAAAAATTAAACTTAAATAATCCTCTAAAAGATGTGCCAGAAATGAATGTTAAAAAATGTCAAGAATTATACGAAAAGTTTATGGATATTTACAACAATTTATATAGCAATCAAAATTAGTTTGGTTGCTTTTTATATTTTCTATATTAAATCAGTAATAGAATGAATATTAGACTATATAGGGAATTATACAGTAATAAATAATAATGAAAAACCGCTTTTTTGTTAAAATTTGGAAGCGAATATTTGTTTGGCTTATACAAACTTTTGTATTATAATATATTTAGGTGATAAAAATGACATTAGATGAAAAATTAAAGATTTTAGCCGACAGTGCCAAATATGATGCATCTTGTTCTTCGAGTGGTAGTACTAGAAAAAACTACAATGGAATAGGTAATGCGGCTTACTCTGGAATATGTCATTCGTTTTCAAGTGATGGTAGATGCATTTCTCTTTTAAAAATACTAATGACCAACTGTTGTATTTTTGATTGTAAATATTGCATTAATAGAAAAAGTAACAATGTAACAAGAGCCATATTTACTCCCGAAGAAATATGTACCATCACGATAAATTTTTACCGTCGAAATTACATTGAAGGTTTATTTTTAAGTTCAGGCATAATTAAAAGTCCTGATTATACCATGGAATTATTAATTAAAACCATTAAAATGCTCAGGTATAAATATCATTTTCACGGGTATATTCATTGTAAAGCCATACCTGGGGCAAGCACTCATCTTTTAAAAGAATTAGGTAGTCTTGTTGATAGATTAAGTGCCAATATAGAATTACCAACTGATAGTGGCCTAAAACTTTTAGCCCCGGATAAAGAACTCAATAAAGTAACAAAGATAATGTCTTATATAAAAGAAAATCGTAATTCTTCTTTTGTCTCTGCTGGGGGAAGTACCCAAATGATTATTGGTGCTACCAAAGAAACAGATCTAGACATAATGAGAACAAGTAGTAATTTATACCAAAACTATAATTTAAAAAGAGTATTTTATTCAGCCTATATACCGGTAAATAAAGACAAGCTCTTACCTAGCTTATCCGCTCCACCCTTAGTAAGAGAAAATAGATTATACCAAGCCGACTGGCTTTTAAGATTTTATGGCTTTAAAGTAAAAGATTTATTAGATGAAGAACATCCCAATTTTAATATTTTAATGGATCCCAAAGCCAATTGGGCTCTAAGACATTTAAGTGAATTTCCCAAAGAAATTAATAGTGCTTCATATTATGATTTACTAAAAGTACCAGGTATTGGCATTAAATCAGCCGAAAGAATTATTGCTTGCCGAAAAAATTTCAAATTAACATTTAGTGATTTAAAAAAGATCGGTGTAGTTATAAAAAGAGCCAAATATTTCATAACTTGTAACCACAAATACTTTATTAATGAAAGTTATTTCAAGAAAGATTTTATTGAGGCTAATTTAGTTTTATTAGATAGCCCCCAAATAGAGACCAAAAAGGAGCAATTAAGTTTATTTTCATGAAAACTAATCAAATATATTTATATGATGGCTCTTTTACTAGTTTGCTGGATTTAACAAGTAAGTTAATCGAAATGAAAATAAAACCCTTAAACATATGTAGTGAACATAATTTTACACCCACTCTAACCGATGAAGGTATCAAACTAGAACTAAATCATTCTTTTAATCCCCAAAACTTAAAAGTAACTAATAATATCCTTAAAACCATATACTATGTATATTTATCAGAAGCTGAATATAAAGAACTAATTATATACTATTTTTTATTAAATGCCTTAAAATATCAAAATAAAATATTTTCCATGCGTAATTTAAAATGTGTAGACAAAACTTTAAAAATAGCTAAATATGTCAGTAACGAAAATCATAAATTAAAGGGATTTTTAAGATTTAAAGAAATAAATAATCATATACTATATGGAGAGATTAATCCTACCAATAATATATTAGAATTACTATCTAATCATTTTAAAAATCGTCTCAAAAACGAATTTTGGATAATTAAAGATATAGGAAGAGATATGTATAGTATTTATGATAAGAAAAAATACTATATAATATCAGGAACAAATATTAATTTAAAAGAAATAAATATTGATGATAAAGAATTAAAAATAGAAAAATTATGGATATCATTTTTTAAAACAATTGGTATTACTTCAAGAAAAAACAAACGTTGTCAAATGAATTTTATGCCCAAAAAATATTGGAAATATATAATAGAAATGGAGGATGTTTATGAAAAAAGTAGTAACGAATGAAGAACTTTATACATGTGAATTAAAAGCTATAGATTTATTATGTGGAACAGTAAAAAAAACATTAGGACCTAGAGGGTCAAATGCCATTATTGATCACTCCCTACTTAGTCCTTTTATTACTAATGATGGCGTAACAATAGCAAGAAATATTGAAAGTGATGATGAATGTGTAAACACTATTTTAACCCTTGCCAAAGAATCATCGATTAAAACGGATGAAGTAGTAGGTGATGGCACAACTACCACTTTAGTTTTACTAGAAAGTATTTTTAAGCAAGGCTTAGAAAAAATAAAATCAGGAGTAAATCCGCATATTTTAAAAAAAGAAATAGATGAAGCATCAATAGAAGTTATTAAAAGATTAAGTAGCGAAAGTAAAGAACCAACTTATATTGAGTATACCAACATAGCTAGCAACGCCGCTAATGATGAAGATATAGGGTCTCTTATTAGTGAGGTCTACCAAAAGTTAAAATCTACCAATGGTTTAAAAATTGAAGAGAGTAATACATCAAATACATATTATGATATAATAAATGGCTATACATTTGATTCATTACTAGCATCTCCTTACTTCTTAACAAATAAAGCCAAAATAGCATACCAAGATGCTTATTTCTTACTTATCAATAAAGATATTTTTGATATAGACCAAATAAGTGAAGTAATTAATTTTTTAATCGATAAAAAGATGCCTGCTGTCATACTTGCTAAAAGATTTGCCGAAGATGTAATAAATGAAATATTATCACTTAACTTTAGTAAAACAACAAATGTTACTTTATTAAATATTCCTGAATATGGAACCCATGAACTAGATTTATTAAATGATTTAGAAATAATTTCTGGTGCCAAGATAGTAAAAATAACTGATGAAGTAAAAATAAATAACTTAGGCAAATGTGAGGAAATAACAATTGATAAAGAAAATATAAATATTATTAATAAATTAGATAATAACAAAATAAAAGAGCATGTTAAAAAGCTAAAAAAGCAAATAGAAAAAGAAAGTGATTCTTATGAATTAGCCTTTCAAAATGACAGAATATCCAAGCTAACCACCGGAAGAGCCATAATTTATGTTGGTGCCAGAACAACAACTGAAGCTAGAGAAAAGAAAATGCGTTTTGATGATGCTTTATGTGCTTTAAAAAGTGCTAGTGATGGAATAATACCGGGAAGTGGAATTACCTACTTAAAAATAAGTGAGACACTAACTAATAAACATCATGGTTATGAAATATTAAAAAAAGCTTTAAATAAACCTTTTAATCAAATTTTAGAAAATGTTGGTCTAAACAAAGATGAAATATATACTCACATAAAGAAAAATGATTTTAATATATTATATAACGTATTAGAAGAAAGATATGAATATACAAATAAAACCAAAGTAATAGATCCTACAAATGTTGCTATAAATGCTTTAAAAAACGCTGTATCAATAGCTAGTATGCTTCTTACAACAACTAGTTTAATAATCAATGAAACCAATAACCAAAATAATTATAATATAAATCAAGAGTTATAAAAATTGAACTTTTGCCTCATTCTTTTTTGTTTAAATAAAATTCAATATTTATATTATTTAAAAGGAAAAAAATAACTTTTTACATTTTCCTTGATATTACAATATTTTGTAATATCCCCATTTTCACTATTTATATTTTCTTAAATTTATTTCACCACCCTTATCAATAACAACCCATTTACCATTTTTCTTTGCCCCGACTCTTTGAATATATCCATTATTAACTAATTCGCTTAAATGATACCTAACCATTCTAGGAGTTAAATTCAAAAACGCAGCCATTTCTGCTTGAGTAATAGTGGGTCTCTCTAAAATCAATTTAATTATGCTTTCTTCCATTCTACTTAAATTAAATTCTGAATAATCAAATTTAACTTTTTGGTTTTGGATATTGTATTCAAAATCATTTTCGTTGTACTTAATGCTTACTATTATAAAATGGGGATAAAACTGATAAATACTTTTATCATATTTTTTTAATATTTTTCTTATTCCTGTTCCTAAATGCTCCACTAACTCTAAATCTTTAAATACCCTCATGAGTTCTGGATTTTTAGGAGCAGAATATCCTTTTAAAAATTCTTCTTCCGTAAATTCATCTTGAATTCCCCCAAAGGAAGATATTTCTAGTCTATC